>JASFTJ010000024.1:0-10521 GCA_050053615.1 Anaerolineae bacterium
ATCGATCTACCGCGTCCTCCGCAAGCGCGATAGCAGCGGGCGTGGTCGCACGGTCCTCGACCTGCAGGTGCAGCCGCCTGATGATCATGGTACGTTTCGCTCCATCGGCGAATCGGGCGTGCGGGCTACGCAAAGCGCCATTATCCGCCTGTTGCGCATGGACTATGAGACCTTTACCAACTCTGCGTTCCTGCTCCAGGGTGAGGCCGATGCGTTCACCACCCGCACCCCTGCCAAGCGCAAGGAGGTTCTGGGTGAAATCTTGGGCCTGAGCCTCTACGACGAGTACGAACAGCGGGCCAAAGAGACGGCCAAGGCCAAGGACCGCCAGGTGGCGGAATTGGAGGGGCAGCTCCGCGACATTGACCGCGAGTTGGCCCGTGAGCCCGAGTACAAGACTGAACTAGATCAGGCTGAGACCCATGTTTCCAAATTGAGCAAGTCTGTCACAGAGGCGCAGGCTGCGCTGCGCGACCTGCGCCAGGAGCACCAGACGCTGGAGCACCAGCAAAGCCGCTTGCGTGACCTGGACCGCCGGCTGACTCGATCGGAACAAGAGCTGGAAGAGGTCGAGACCCAGATCTCTGAACGGCAGCGGAGGCTCGATCTCTATGAAACGACGCTGGCCGAGCGACAGCAGGTCGAAGAGGGGTACGCTGACCTGGTCGAGGCCCGCCAAGCCGAAGCTGCCTGGAATGAGCGCCTGGCCGAGTACGCCCGGGTGCGGGATCGACACCGCGACCTGGAGCGGGCCGTGGATGCCGCCCGCCACGAACTCGACCTGACGATGGGTCGTCTGGGTGAACGGATCCGCGAGCTGGAGCGCCGAACGGCCACGATCCCCGAACACGAGCGGGAGCTGGCCGAGGTTCGCGAGCGCCTGGCCTACTTTGACGAGCAACGGGAGGAGCGTGATGCAGCTCAGGCGCAGATCCAGGCCCTGTCCGAGGAATCTGCTGGTCTGAAGGTGCGCAACGATCAGATGCGGGACGAGATGGACGCGTGGAGGGAAAAGCTGGACTTCCTGGAGCGAGAAACGGAAGAGACCGCCTGCCCTCTCTGCGGTCAGGCCCTTTCAGACAAGCATCGCAAGGAACTGCTTGAGCAGTTCCAGAGCCAGGGGGAAGCGTTGGCTGACACTTTCCGAGCCAACAACGCTCGTCGTCGCGAGATTGACACCGCGACCGAACGCCTGAAAGCCAAGATCGGGCAGTTGGACCGCGAACTGGCCGGGTTGCCGGCTCGGCAGCGACGCGAGGCCCAGTTGGAGCAGGCTTTGACCGAGGCGCAGCAGGCCGCAGAACAGTTGACATCGGCTCGCGCCGAGCGGGCTGCGTTGAAGAAACGCCTGCAGGCTGGCGACTATGCGACCGTGGAGCAGGCCGAACTAGTCCGTTTGGCGGATGAGTTGGAAGCCCTGGACTACGATCAGGTGGCCCATGAGCGGGCCTGCGCCAGGACAGCGGAGCTCTCCGAGTTTGAGGCGGCGTACCAGCAGCTCCAGAATGCGTTGGAACGGGTAGATGAGGAGCGCGCAGCGTTGCAGGACCTTCAGGCCCGTGAGGCCCGCTGGCAGGAGACGCTGGCCGACGATCGGGCACAGCGGGATGCGCTGGCTGCCAAAGTGGCCCGCCTGCCAGAGGTCGCGGACCAGGTCGAGGCCCAGGCGGAAGAGTTGGATGCGTTGCAGGCGCAGTCATCCAGGGCGCGGCTAGCCCTGGGCGCGGCCCGACAGAAGCTAGATCACTGCCGCTACCTGGCCGATGAGCGAAAGCGGCATGAAGCCGAGCGAAGAAAGATGGCCGAAGAGAAGGCCATCTTTGACGAGCTGCGGCTGGCTTTTGGAAAGCGAGGCATCCAGGCCATGATCATCGAGGCGGCCATCCCCGAGATCGAGTTCGAGGCCAACCGCTTGCTGGCACGCATGACCGATGGGCGGATGCACGTCCGCTTTGAGACCCAGCGCGAGACCCTCGCCGGTGACACCCGCGAGACACTGGACATCAACATCGCCGACGAGCTGGGCACCCGGCCCTACGAACTGTTCTCCGGCGGCGAGCGGTTCCGCGTCAATTTCGCCATCCGTATCGCGCTGAGCAAGCTTCTGGCCCGCCGCGCCGGCGCCCGGCTCCAGATGCTGGTCATTGACGAGGGGTTTGGCACCCAGGATGTCCAGGGCCGCGAGCGTTTGGTGGAAGCCATCAACTCGATCCAGGAGGACTTTGCCCGCATCCTGGTCATCACCCACATCGAGGAACTGAAACACGCCTTTCCGGTACGCATTGAGGTGATCAAGACGGACTGTGGTTCGCAGATCAGCTTGGATTGATCCTGCGGAGTATGGGAAAACGCCGAAACAGGGTGCGTCACTGTCAGAGTTTTGCGACCAGGCGGTCTCCCTCTTGGATGTTGGTGACGCGGGAGAGAGGCCCTCATCCACCCCCGCCCTTCGGGCGCCCTCTCCCGAATTTCGGGAAAGGGAGGGGACTGATCAGCGTTCCCGCAAATCCCACCAACACCTAACAGGGGCACTATTTACGACCAGCGTTATTGAAACTGGGGCATCGGGCTGCGTTGTGGTATGATACAATTGCATAACGAAAAGACAAGGTATCATCTCAGGAAATCGGGGGTACGTTCGTAGTAGGCGCTTCGCCATGCCAAGGGCCCGCACAGCGCGGCAAGCGCCGTAGAAGCGCACTGAACGCCACAACCTTCGGAAGCGTTTCTTTTTACTGAGCCTTTACACAAGCGCAACACTGAGGTAATCAAGATCTCCTATGCTATCACCAGGATGAGGATGGGAACGCCCATCTATCAAAATCACAATCAGGAGGTGTGACAATGCGAAACAAGATCTTGGTAGTGGTGAGCCTGGTGATGGTGCTCAGTCTGGGCTTTGCCGTGGCTGCCGAGGCCGCCGAACTGGAGGGTAGCGGGCGGCTGTGGGCCAAGGGCGCTGGCTACGCTGAACTCCACGGTGACGGTGTAGTGGATATCGTGGGGCATGGCGTTGGCACGGTGGTAGTCAAGGGCGCTGAGGTGCTCCGCGCTCAGGGCAGCGGCCGGCGCTGGGACCTGCCGAACGACACGGTCGTTTTCGGCGGCTGGCGGGGGCATATTCACATCGAGGGTGACGATCTGTTGGTCAGGATGCGTGGCGGCATCATCGAGTTCGCCGCCGAGGGGACCGGATGGGTTCTCTTGAAGGGACGAGGCTACTACCGCGTCAACGGGCAAGGGGGCCGCTGGACCCTGGATGGAGTGCGGATCGATTTGCCGCCGAAGGCCGAGTCTGAATAGCAAGTTGCGGTTGAATGAGAGACTTGGAGTATTGGCACACTCTCCCGCAGGTTCATGGGCCAGCCTGCGGGAGAGTGTTTGGCTTTTCAGACCAGGCAGATGGGCCGTCTGCTGTGGATTGCTCTCCAAATGCGCTCGTCGAGGCTTGCATCTTGCGCTTTCTTGAGGTAAAATGGAACATGAGTAGCGGCCAAGATAGAATCCACATTGCACAGGGTCCAATCCGTCTGGGGGGCGGAAAGGGACAATTGGTCAGAAAGTAAGGGAGGCGATGAGAGTACCTCATTTCCTGCGGCTGGCTCAAATTGACGAGCAACGGTTCATCATGGGCTGTCGGAACGGCATTGTCCACCTGACGTGGGGGCGGATTACCACACGTTTCACGGACGAGGAATTCAGGCGCCTGGTCGGGTTGCTGGAACGAGCCGCAGATGCGTCGCCCCCCACCTCCCTCCGGGATGGGAACTTGTGGGTTACCCAGCAGTTTGAAAATGATTGGGAAGTACGGATGGGAGCCTTGGCCCTGCTGCTCTCGCCGGCCGAGTTCCAGGAGTTGGCCCAGGCGGCACAGCAGGCGTTGGAGCGCCTCGCAGAAATCCTCGAAGCGGGGGTGTGGGACCGAGAAGAACCGGAAGACAGACCATTCAGTTTGTTTGAGCAATCCGGGCGTATCCCCTTTTCCCGCAATTGAACGGGCTGGAAGTAGCCTGGCATCCCCTTTTTTTCGTTACATCCTCTCCGGTGCGTCGATGCCCATCAGTTTCAGGGTCCGGGCCAGCACGAGCTTGGCGGCTTTGGCCAGTCGCAGCCGGGCCTTGGTCAGCTCGGCGTCGGCCGGGTCGGAGCTGACGACGCGGCAGTCCCGATAGAAGGCGTGGAAGGTGCTGGCCAGGTCCTGGGCATAGTAGGTCAGGTGATGCGGCTCAAGGTTCTCGGCCGCCTTGGCCACCGTCTCGGGCAGCTCCAGCATCTTGCGGATGAGCGCCATCTCGGAGGGATGGGTCAGCAGTGAGACGTCGGCGCCCTCGTCGCCGTGGTCCTGCTCCTCGGCGTAGCGCAGGATGCTGGCGATGCGGGCGTGGCCGTACTGCACATAGTATACTGGGTTCTCGTCCGACTGCTGGCGGGCCAGGTCCAGGTCCAGGTCCATCTGACTCTGGGCAGCGCGGGCCACCAGGAAAAAGCGGACGGCGTCGGGACCGATGTCGTCCAGCACCTCGCGGAGGTCTACCTGAGTGCCCGCTCGCTTGGAGAGGCGAACCTGCTCGCCGCTCTCCAGCACGGTGACCATCTGATAGATGAGCAGCGTCAGTCGCTCGGGGTCGAGGCCCAGAGCTTGCATCATGGCCTTCATGCGCGGCGCGTGGCCCTGATGATCGGCGCCCCAGACGTCGATGACCCACTTGAAATCCCGCTGCACGAACTTGTTGTAGTGGTAGGCAATGTCGGAGACAAAGTAGCCCGGCTGGCCGTTGGAGCGGATGATGACCTCGTCCTTGTCGCTCCCCAGCCGCTTGGCGTTGAACCACACCGCGCCGTCGGCCATGTACAGATGGTTGCCCTGGCGCAGGACACTCATGATGTGGTCAAAGACGCTCATGCCCAGCCCGCCGCTGGCCTCGGCGTCGTAGAGCGACTGCTCGGAGAACCAGTTATTGTAATGGACGTTGAGCCGGGCGCAGTCCTCGCGGATGCTCTCCATGGCGAGCTCGTAGCCCAGGTCGCGCATCTCGGCCACGGCCTCGTCGAAGGGCATCGCCAGGAAGCGCTCGCCCTGCTCGTCGAGGATGCGCTGTGCCCAATCGGTGACGTATTGGCCGCGATAGCCGCCCTCGGGGATCTCGCCGGCGCTGAGTCCTGAGTCTGGCGAAGGGTCGCGGCCCAAGAGCTCGCAGTAGCGTACGTAGAGGCTCTCGCCGAAATTCTCCATCTGCGATCCGGCGTCGTTGACATAGTATTCGCGATGGACGTTGTAGCCGGCCGCCTTCAGCACGTTGGCCACCGAGTCGCCCAGCACCAGGTTGCGCCCAAAGCCGACGTGCATCGGCCCGTTGGGGTTGGCGCTGCCAAACTCGACCTGCACACGTTTCCCCTGACCGAGGTCCACGCTGCCGAACGACTCACCGGCTTCCAGGATCGCCTCGACCTGCTGGGCCAGCCAACCTTCGTCGAGGGCGATGTTGACAAAGCCCGGCGGGACGACCTCTACCGCGCCGATGAATGGAGGGCGTTCCAGGCGATGGACAATGCGCTGGCCCACCTCGGTGGGCGCCAGCTTGGGCTTTTCCGCCTGCTGGAGCGTGCGGTTGATGTCGGCGATCATTTTGAGGGGCAGGCTCGTGGCATAGTCGCCGTGCTCGGGCCGGCGCGGCCGCTCGATGACGACTTCCGGGATATCGGTCCGGGGCAGGCTGCTTTTCTTCTGTGCTTTCCTCGTCGCTTTGTAGATCAGGTCGGCTATCTTATCCCGAATCATGCTACTCCTCCGGTTCGTGCTTTTTGTCTGTTCTGCAAGGCCTACCCTGGATACGCTTCCATCTCCAGCCAATTCGAGCCCACCTTGGCGTCCACCTTCAGCGGCGCGTCGAGCCGGTAGGCGCTCTCCATGATCTCGACCACCAGGGGCGCCACGGCATCCAGCTCGTCCTCGGACACCTCTAGCACCAGCTCGTCGTGGACCTGGAGGATCATGCGGCTGCGGTGACCGCGCGCCCGCAGCTTGCGCCACAGGCGATTCATGGCCACTTTCAGGATGTCGGCCGCCGTACCCTGGATCGGCGCGTTCACCGCCATGCGGTAGGCGGCCTGGCGCACGTTGTAATGCACGCGGCCCTGGGTGGTCAGTTCGGGGAAATAGCGGCGGCGGCCCAGCAGCGTCTCGACGTAGCCCTGCTTGCGGGCCTGTTCCTGTGTGCGGTCGATGTAGGCCTTGATCTGCGGATAGGTCTCAAAGTAGGTCTCGATAAAGCTCCCTGCTTCCTCCGGCGTCAACCCCGTCCGCTCCGACAGACCGTAGCCGGTCACGCCGTAGCTGATGGCAAAGTTGGTCATCTTGGCCACGTCGCGCTGCTCCCGCGTCACCTCGTCCAGCGGCGCGCCATAGATGGCCGCCGCCGTGCTGGCGTGGATGTCCTCGCCCCGGGCAAAGGCGGCCAGCATGGTCGGGTCCTGGGAGATGTGGGCCAGCACCCGCAGCTCTACCTGCGAATAGTCGGCGGCAAGGAGCAGCCAGCCCGCCTCGGCGACAAAAGCACGGCGGATCTCGCGGCCCAGCTCGGTGCGGATGGGGATATTCTGCAGATTGGGGTTGGATGATGAGAATCGGCCTGTGACCGAGCCCGTCTGGTTGTAGGATGTGTGGACCCGTCCCGTGCGCGGATTGACCAATTCAGACAGGGCATCTACATAAGTGCCCTTGAGCTTGGAAAGCTGGCGGTGCTCCAGGATCAGGTCCACCATCGGATGCTTGTCGCGGATCTTTTCCAGGATGTCGGCGGCAGTGGAGTAGTAGCCCGATTTGCCCCGACGCATCCAGGGCTCGGTCAGGTCCATCTCGTCGAACAGAGCCACGCTGAGCTGCTGCGTCGAGTTGATGTTGATGGCGTGTCCCACGTGCCCCTCGATCTCGGTCTGCAATTCGCCCAGGCGGTCGCCCAGCTCCTGGCCCATCGCCGCCAGCGCCTCCACGTCGAGCTTGACGCCGGCCCGCTGCATGTCAACGGTGACGGGCACCAGCGGCATCTCGACATCCGAAAAGAGCCCCCACAGCTCCTTCTGGCGCAGTTCGGGCAGGAGCTGGTTGGCCAGCCGCAGGGTCATGTCCGCGTCGGCGCAGGCGTAGGGCGCGGCCCGGTCCACTGGCACGCGATCCATGGTGATTTGGCTCCTGCCGCTGCCGATGAGCTCCTCGATGGGCGTCATCTCGACACCCAGGCGTGTCCAAGCCAGGTTCTTGAGCCCCAGGTTGCGGCTGCCGGGATTGATTAGCCACTCGGCGATCATGGTGTCGCACGCCGCCGGGCGCACGTCCAGGCCGGCCTCGGCCAGCACCGTCAGGTCATAGTTGGCATTGTGGGCGTATTTGGGGAGGTTGGGGTTTTGGAGGAGGGGCTGGAGAGATTTGGTGACTTGGGAGATTGGTAGATTGGTACATTGGGAATTGGGTTTGTGACCGACGGGGATGTAGTAGCCGGTGCCTTCCTCGGCGCTGAGGGCGATGCCGACCAGTTCGGCAGCCATAGGGTCGGTGCTGGTCGATTCGACGTCTATGACCAGGGCTTCGGCCTTGCCCAGGTCTTTGACCATTGCCTGCAGCGCTTCGACGCTGTCTACGATCCAGTAGCCGGTGGGCTCTGGCTCCTCGGCCGGAGGCGCTGTCTCTGCCTCGGCGAAAAAGGAAAGCTGGGCGGCCTCCTGCGGAACCTCCACGGCAACAGCCGCCGTCGCCGCTTCGCCCGGTAGACGTTCCATCAGCGAGCGGAATTCCAACGTGCGGAAGAGCTCGGCCACTTGCTCGCGGTCAAACTCACCAACCCGGCAGCCCGCCAGGTCGAGTTCTACGGGCACTTTGGTGGTGATGGTCACCAGGTGTTTGCTGAGAAAGGCCTCGTCGCGTCCCTTTTCCAAGGCGTTGCGAAAGCGGGTGCTCCTGACCTCGTCCAGGTGCTCGTAGATGGCTTCCACGCTGCCGTACTTTTTCAGGAGTCGCGTGGCCGTCTTTTTGCCGACGCCCCGCACCCCGGGCACGTTGTCGCTGGTGTCCCCAATGAGCGCTTTGTAATCAATGAGCTGATCAGGCTCCAGTCCATAGCGCTTGTGGATGGCCTCTATGTCATAGATGACCGTATCGCTGAAGGCCCGCCGCGAGGTCAACACCCGCACATGCGGCCCGACGAGTTGAAAGGTGTCGGTGTCGCCAGTGACGATGAGGGTGTCCACGCCCTCCGCCTCGGCCTGCTCGGCCAGGGCGGCCAGCACATCGTCGGCTTCATAGCCCTCCGCAGAATAGATCGGGATGTTGAGGGCTTTGATCAGTTCCTCGATGCGGTCCATCTGGATGCGCAGGTCATCGGGCATCTCGGCGCGGTTGGCCTTGTACTCGGCATAGTCCTCGTGGCGGAAGGTGCGGCCCCGGTCAAAGGTCACGGCGATGTATGCGGGCTCTTCGTCGCGCAGGACGTTCAGCAGCATCGAGGCAAAGCCAAAGACTGCGTTGGTCAGCTCGCCCTGGGACGTGGCCATAGTGGACGGCAGGGCGAAATAGGCGCGGTAGACCAGCGCGTGACCGTCGATCAATACAAGTTTGGCAGGATCAGCCATCAGTTTCTCCTAGCGCTTACACCAGATCAGAGCTCTGGTGCAGCATCAAGCTTCTGTCATTTTACCACGTCCTGACGAAAAGGGCAACGGATTGACCAGGTTCTCGGGTCTGAGCCAGCTCATGGGCTCCTGTACACAATGGGAAAATAGGTTCGCTGGGCCGGCTCCAGGGCAAAGTCCTGGATTTCTACCTCGCCACTGGCGACGGTGACGTTTTCTATGGTTTGAGGGAAGTAACCGGCGGCATCTGCGGTCACGTCGTAGTCGCCCGCCGCCAACGCCAGGGTGTACGCGCCGTGCAGATCGGTGACAGTCACAGGCTTGGCCGTTCCCGAGACGAGACGGGCTGTGACCGTGGCGCCCGCAACGGGTGCGCCATCGTCGGCGTCGGTCACGGCCCCCTGGAGGGAGCCTGCGGCTATCCACTCAACCGCGGCCAGCGTGTCCAGGATGCCCCAGCCCCAAACATTGTTGGGTGGAGTAGGGTCGCTGCACTGGCTGTCGGATTTGGATTCGGCGCTGGTGGTCAACGCTGCCTCAATGGCGTCCACCTGGCCGGCATAGCCCGGCGCCGCCGACAGCAGGAGGGCCACGGCACCGGCCACGTGGGGCGCGGCCATACTCGTGCCCGAAATCCAGTCATAGTCGCTACCCGGCACACTGGACTTGATGCTCACCCCCGGCGCGGCGATGTTGGGCTTGACGTAGGTTTCCCCGCCGTAAGTCACCGGCCCACGGCTGGAAAAGCTCGCGATCTGGTCGGTGGAGTGATTGAAGGCTCCCACGCTAAAGGATTGCTGGTAGGTGGTCGGTGGATACAACACTGTTTCGCACGCGGAGCCATGGTTGCCAGCCGAGACGACGACGATGATGCCCGCTTGTCGCAGCGCCTCCACCGCAGCCTCGAGTGTGTCCGCGTCGCAGCCCTCCCAGGTTGGACAACTCCACGAGTTGTTGACGACGTGGGGCGCCAGCGCCGGATTGCCTGCCCCGGGGGAGCCGTCCACGGGATACGGCGCCAAAAAGAATTCAAAGCATTCCATGTAGGTGGCCGGTGTCCCAAATCCCTCATCCATGTTGCGGCAGCCAATCCAGCGGGCGCCGGGGGCCATGCCGATCTGGTTGAGTCCACCATCGTCGCCGACGATGATGCCCATCGTGTGGGTGCCGTGGCTGAGATCGTCGCACGGTTCTGGCGCATCGGGGGCGCATGCGCCCCCGCCGCTATGGATGGCGTCGTGCCAGTTGTAGTTGTGGTCTGCCGACGCGCCGTCCCAACCGCGATACTGATTCTTTAGCGCCGGGTGCTGCCAGTCGTAGCCGGTGTCCTGTCCCGCCACGACAATTCCCTGCCCCGTGAATCCCAGGGACCACACTCTGGGGGCGTGGACGCGTTCGATGTTGTCCTCTATGCCTTGAGGCGCGGCATTGGAAATGGAGGCTGGCTCGTCGGGCCTGTCGGGCACGCCCTTGACCCAAGGGTTGGGCAAGATCTGTGCCACGTCGAACCGGTTCGCCAACGACTGGACCAGGGAGCCTCTAGCTCGCAGTTTGAGGGCGTTGACAATATAGAAGCTCTGGTACTCGATCTCTTGCGCGTCGAGCATCGTTCGAAGAGCCTGCTGGCTCTCTTTGGCCACGGCCCTGAGCGTCTCGTATACATAGCGACCTTTGGCCTCTTTTGTGGGCAGAGTCTCGGCGGTGCTCAGGTCAGCCTGCGCCCGTAGCACGACCAAGATTTCGGCCTCGCCCTCAGCTTGAAGCGCCTCCCACACCAGCGGATGGACAATAGCCTGCTGGGGCGGCGGCTCGGCTCTCGCCAGGAGCGGCAAGATGGCTGTCAACAGCGAGATCATCAACGCCAACCTGAATCTGTAGCGGTTCATAGCAGTCCCCCCA
>JASFTJ010000025.1:0-10475 GCA_050053615.1 Anaerolineae bacterium
GTAAGTGGCCCCCACGGGGCAGACCTTGACGCAAGGCGGGTTTTCACAATGAAAACAAGGCCGGGGGATGATGCTCGCTTTGACGTTCGGATATTCACCCTCGATGTCGACAAAGACCTCGTTCCAAAAGATGCTCCGATCGGCATCCGCCTCCTTCTGGCCGGCAAAGGGCACATTGTTTTCCATCCGGCAGGCCACCGTGCAGGCCTGACAGCCAGTGCATTTGTCCAGATCTATCACCATAGCCCAACGGGGCATATTCCCTCCTTGTTAGGGCAAGATGCCACCCTGTCTAGCTTGTGTTACGCTTGTAGACCTTTACCCGTGAGGCAAAGGGATTCAATGTACCAGTGAGCGGGTTGGTATCGTTGACCACTATGCGGTTGGGGTTACTCCCTCGACCTTTGGCCCAGCGCCCGTAGGCCTCATGGCCCAGCTCAAAGGGCATGTTGACCACGTCAGGGCGGGCGCCCTCGTAGAGGACGGCGCGAACCTTGAGCCGCTCGCCAGTGGGTGACTCGACCCACACTTCGTCCCCGTCGGCGATGCCCAGGTGTCGGGCAACCCCGGGATTGATCTCCAGCCAGGTATCCCACTGTTGATTCAGGAACGTCCCCAGGGTCTCTTGGAGGTGGGGCTGGTTGGCGCCCCGGCCTTCGGCGTGGGTCATCAATTTGTATGTGTTGAGGAAAAAGGGGAACTCGGCTGGATCGCCCACCGAACGAGGAGGTTCATAGTGGGGCAAAAAGACCTCGTCCCCGCGTGCCAGCACCCCCATTTTCTCCAACAGGGCATCAATCCTCTCCTCGCCGCCAGCCCTCCTGATCAGGTCGGCTCGCAGACTCTGAGCATAAAATTCGTAGCGCCCGGAGGGAGTATGAAAGACGCGGCTCCACTCGCCAAAGCGATACGGCGGGTCTGACCAGAGAGACCGAAGGCCAAGTTCCTCCCAGAAGTACTGGTACTCGGTGGCAATGATGTCTCCCTGCTCCGAGCGCCACAGCCCGTTGATGCGGTACTGCAGCAGCTCTTCAAAACTATCCCAAGGGAAAGCCAGGGCCACCGTCCCGCCCAGCTCTGTGGCAGTTTGGAGGAGGACATCACCTGTGTGGCGGGTATCAAAGAGGGGGGAGACCACCGGCTGGCGCAGGCCGACGACTGGATAGCCGGTGCTGGGCACCATCTCTACGTCTTGCAGTCGTTCCAGGTAGGTGTGATCGGGCAGGATCAGGTCGGCGTACTGGGAACTGTCGTCCAGAAAAGGGGAGAAGCTGACCACAAAGGGCACTTTCTCCAGCGCTTTGCGGACCGGCTCTACCTCCGGGCTGGAAAAGAGGGGGTTGGTGTAGTAGAGGAACAGGGCGTTAACCGGATAGGGATCGTCATTGGCAATGCTATCTGGTAGTTGCTGGTACACCGACTCGGCTAGGGGGTAGCGATCGCTGCCGGCCAGGTCCACCCGCGGCTGGGCCAATCCTTCCTCAGCCGTAGTGTCCAGGCGGACGTCGGGCCAGGGTAGGTATGGGGCTCGGCGCTGGATCATGGGCCCGCCCCTGCTATCAAAACTGCCCACCAGTGCATTCAGCGCTTCGACGGCCATCTGGTTGAACAAACCGTTGGACTGCATCGAGACCGAACGGTTGGCAATGGCCACGGCTGGGGATGTGGCGGCAAACTCGCGGGCCAGCTGTGTGATGGTGTCGGTCGGCACGCCGGTGATGGCCTCAACCTGGCCCGGCGCATAGTCGCGCAGCACGAGCGTTTTGAAGCCCAGATGGGTCAAACCGGCGTCATCGGTCCAGTCCTCAAAGCCAAAGGTGTGGCGGGTGACGAAATCGTGGTCGTACAGGCCCTCGCTGATGATGACGTAGGCCAAGCCCAAGGCTAGCGCGCCATCGGTTCCGGGCATGATGGGCACCCATTGATCAGCCTTGGCCGCCGTGACCGAAAAGCGAGTATCCACCTGGACGATCCGGGCACGCTGGTGGGGCCTCCCACGCCGCATGTGACCGGAGAGTCTCAGGTTGCGCACAGTAGGCTGGTACGCTTCCAAGAAAGCAACGCCAAATGAGAGGAGGTAGTTGGTGTTTTCCCAATCGTAGCCAAAGAGCTCGTGATGGCCGGTGACGTAACCGTGGGCCAGCTCGGTGGCAGCCATAGAGATACTCTTGTGATCGATATAGTTGGGAGTGCCGTAGGCCTGAGCGAAGCGGCGAATCAGCCCCTCCATCTGACCTTGCACCCGGCCGGTGAGAAAGGCAACGGTGTGGGCCTGCCCGGCAGAGCGCAACGCGGACAATTGATTCACCACCTCGGCAATGGCCTGTTCCCAGGAAACGGCCTGCCATTCACCAGCCCCCCGTTCGCCCACACGCTTCATGGGTCCCTGGATGCGATCAGGATCGTAGAGCACCTGCAGCCCATTCTGGCCCTTGGGGCAAGTCTTGCCCCGGTTGCTGGGGTGGGCCGGCAGGCCGTCGATCTTGACCGCCCGCCCGTCCACCACCCGAACCATGATGCCGCAGCCGGCCGGGCATTGCCCGCAGATAGTAGGCAGCCACTGTTCCTGGCGGTCTTGCAAGGCAGCCTTTTCCTCATCGCTCAGCGCTCGCAACAAGGGACCGCCCGGCCGTAGCTCATAAACGGTGGCTGCAGCCGCGCCGGCCCCCAACGTCCTGAGAAAGGTTCGTCGGCTGATCTTTGTCATATATTACTCCTTTGTCGTGCCAGAGGCGGGTCGTTTTTCGGCCGCGCTGCTACGAGGCCGAGCCCGCTGTGCCTCCAAGTCCTGATCCAATCCCCTTTTGATCAGGATCAGGGCCAAGATGGTGACCAGAATAATGGCCAGGGCGACCACCATCCCCATGCGGCGTGTTTCCAACTCTTTCAGCGCATCCTCGGCCGATGCCTTGGCCTGAATGCTGAGCTCGAAGGACTCTTTGGCCTTGGCCTGGATCTCCACCAGTCTGACATTGTGCTGCAAGGCCCGAGACTCGATCAGCGGAGTGTTGGCTTTTTGAAGCATCTCTTCCTGCCCAGCCATGATCAGGCGGTGCTCGGTCGCCAGAGCGATGGTTTCCTCGGCCTCCTCGTACGCATCATCAGCCTGTTTCAAGGCTTGGTACATGGCTTCGATTTCCTCAGCCAGGACGCTGCCGGGCTGGTGACAACTGCCGCAGTGGCGATCCTCGGTGCCCAGGAACAGCTCCCGCGTGGCAGGCATGACATCGTAGCGACCGTGGCAGGTAACGCAGCGCGGAGCCGCTTCGCCCGTCATGCCGCTTCGGTGGCCGCCTTGCAGGTAATAGTCTTCTGTGATGGTGTGGCACTGACCGCAGACGTTGGCCACCTGCTGAAAGCCAGGCGGCGCCGCCCCGTGGGTGCCGTGGCACGTCGAGCAGGTCGGCGCGCGCAGATCTTGGTTCTCTAACAAAGCCACGCCGTGGACGCTCTTCTGGTACAGGGCATACTGGCTGGTGGGAATACGGTAGGGCGCCATCAACGCTTCGTCGGCGTGACAGCGGGCGCACATCTTTGGCTCATTGCTGGGATAGACCTCGGAAGCAGGGTCGGACACCTTTAGGACGCGATGGCCATCGTGGCAATCAAAGCACGTGGCGACGTCGGAATCGCCTTCCAGAAGCGCCTGGCCGTGCTGGCTTTGCCAATATTGGTCCAGCTGGTCAGTGGCCAGATCGTAGGGTCGCATCAGGTCCACGCGGGTGTGGCACGAACCACACAGACCCGGAATGCGTTCTTTGGGCAACGGTCCCAGGTAACCCGCCTCCGGCGACATGGAGGCCTCGGCGTCCGCTTGCGTCGGATCGCCGCCATGGCAGCTCACGCAGCCCACACCCCGGGCGGCGTGCACGCTTTCCGACCAGTCGTCGGTGATTTCGGCATGCTTGCCCCCCAGCTCCAAATGGCAGGAGATGCAAGTGTTCTCTTCGAACAACACCGGTTCGTGAATCGGCGTGGGCACTGCCTGGGCAGGCGAGAGGGTCGGCGTGGGTTCCGGCGTGGGCTCTGGCGCTGCGGCAGCGCCGGCTTGGTGGCACACTTGACAGCCCTCATTGCTTCGGCCCTCGTGATCCGTCGGGAAGGGATTGACCTGACCCGTGTCGTGGCAGACCAGACAATCTTGACGGTCTATGAGGGGGTGAGGGATGGCAGGCATTTCTCCCACCTCTCCGACCTCGTGGCACATAATGCAGCTATCATTCTCCCGACCCTCGTGATCGTCGGGAACGGGTGCGATCTGGTCTGGGCCGTGGCATTGCAGGCAGTCCTCCCGGCCTTCGGTCGGGTGCGGGACCCCCGGCATCTGCAACAACGGGAGGCCATAGGCAGAAGCGGCGACCAATAATAACACAGCAAACAAAGCAACGACGATGAACGTCCGCAGGATACGCATAGCTCTCTCCTCCCTAGCTGTACCAACCCCAAATGGATAGCGCGACAAGGACAGCCAAGATCAGCCCAGTGAGAATCATGCCCAGCCTGCGCTTGCGTGGGCGCCGCTCTGCCTTGCGGTCCAGGAAGGGCAGGAAGGTCAGCAGTAGGATGCCGACAGCGGGAACAACAACGCCGGCCAATTCGGCCAGAACCCCCGGACCGAGAAAGATAGGCGGAACCTTGATAAACTGGTAGATCCACAGGAAATACCACTCCGGTTTGATGTGCTGCGGCGTGTTGAATGGATCGGCCTTTTCCTCCAGCCCAGTCGGCAGGACGGTGGCGAGAGTGATCAGTGCAGCCAGCACCAGGTAGCTGACGATGACCTCCAGGATGACATAGTTGGGAAAGAACGGGATCGTGTCTTCTTCTGGATATTCCGGATGTTTGTAGCGACGCGGGTATTCCGGTTCCGATTGGGACATCTCGTTTTTCTCTGCCAAGATGCTACCTCCATGCCGCCGGCCTACAGAGGGCCGGATATGCCCTGGCGCCGAATGATGATAAAATGGATCGCCAGGAAGAGAAATGTTAACACCGGCAAGACCAGCATGTGACCGCCATAGAAGCGGGTCAGAGTCATGCCGGTGATGTCGGGACCGCCGCGCAACAAGGCAAGTAGTTCGTCGCCAATCCAAGGAACCACTCCCAGAATCTCGCTGCCCACCGTCGAGCCCCAAAGCGCTTTCTGATCCCAGGGCAGAAGATAGCCGGTAAAGCCAAAGGCGAGCGTCAACAGCAAGAGTACGACGCCGGCGACCCAGTTCAACTCGCGCGGCTTCTTGTACGAGCCGGTGATATAGACCCGTAGCATGTGGGCCACGCAGGCGGCGATCATCAGGCTGGCCGACCAGGAGTGGATGCTGCGGACCAGCCAGCCAAAGCGCACGTTGTTCATGATGAACAGGATGCTATCGTAGGCCTCCTGGGGCGTGGGCTTGTAGTAGAGCGAGAGCAGGATGCCGGTGACGCCCTGGATCACGAACAAGGTGAACGTGATGCCGCCCAGGCAGAAATACCACTTGATGGCATGCTTGGGCACCGGCTTCTTGAGAAAGACCTGGAGCGGCACGCGGACGTCAAACCGTTCATCGAGCCAATCGCCTACACGCGCCGTCCAGTTTCTACGAGACGTTGCTTCCATCAGGACGTCCCTCCTTCCACATAGATCTGTCCGCCATCCACCTGGACACGAAAGACCTCCAGTGGCCTGGGCGGCGGCCCAGAGATCACGGCGCCGTTGGTGTTGAAATAGGCTTCGTGGCAAGGGCAGGAGATCACCTGCCGCTGCTCATTCCAAAAGACGATACAACCCAAATGAGTGCAGACGGCGGACAGGGCTTGGTAGCCGTCCGCCGTGTTGACAACGAGGACCGGCTGGTTGGCCACCGAAAAGACCTGGCCCTGGCCCGCAGGTAGGTCTGATGTAGCCGCAACGGCAACCCGTTCACCGGCAGCCCCGGTTCTCTGCTTGGGCGGCCACAGGTAGGAGATGATAGGTGTCAGCACACCGCCCACCGTCGCCAGGGCCGAGAAGCCAAGCAAGATGTACTTTAAGAGACCTCGGCGGCTGAGGGGGCGGTCCAGCCCTTCAAGATCCATCTGATCAACCGACTCGTTCATCCTTTTCCTCCATCTTGTGTATGCAACTGGAATGCTGAAACACTCCTACGACAACCGACAGGACAGATAGATAGGTGACAGTCAGACTGACGATTCAAGTATATCACACCTTCACCAGATCGTAAAGCAATTGCTAAATAGACAGCAGAATGAAAAGAGGAGCAGGCCAAAGGATCGACCCGCTCCTCGCTTAACCCGTTATCTGTGCGTTGCGTCAGCTGCCATGATTACGGCCGCGTCATGCCGCTCACGTCCCCGCCCACGTGCTCGATGGCATCGTAGAGAATCTGGATGACGTACTGGGGGTTGTGGGCAAAGCCGCCGGGGTCCTTTTGGGCATACTGGTAGTTGTAGGCTGCCCGCAACAGCGCCGGCGTCCAGGTGGCGTAGCGGTTGCCATAGTTGGCCTCGTCGGGCGTGGCTTCGCCATCACCGTTGAGGTCGGCAAAGAAGTAGGGGTAGCTGTGGGAGTCGTAGACGATGGGCGCGCCGACGGTATCGGCCGCATAGGCCTTGATGGCTGCGTACAGCGCCTCCGCCATCGTCTCGATCTCACCGTTGATGCCCTCGGCGGTGTCGCCGTCGCCGTCATAGTCGGTGGCGTCCATGCGGATGTCGGTCACGTCCTGAAACTCCCCGTGACAGACAGTGCACTCGTCCTCTTTGACCGTCAGTTGATGGGCATTGTGGCACTGGGCGCAGGTGCTGTACGACTCCACGTGTTCGTTGCGACCCACGTACTCCGCACCCTCGAACTGGTAGCCGCCCATGACCTCGCCGGCGAACAGCGTCGCGCCGGCCGCAAAGTAGTGAACGTTGGCAAAGCCCAGGCCCTCGGCCACGACGTCGTCCTCCGCGTCGCCGATGCGGCGGTCGACGCTGACCGTCGACTCGCGGCCCTGGTGGCAGTTCAGGCACAGGTTGTTGGCCGTCGCCTCGAACGCAACCGTGGCGCCGCTGGGGAACTCGACTTCGGTGACTTCGTACAGAGCCGGCCATTCCTCTTCGTTGTGGCAGGTGGCGCACAGGAAGCCGTTGGATAGCGGCTGCTCGATCTGCACGCCATGCTCCAGCAAGAAAGGTAGGCCTTCAGCTGTGTGGCAGGTGGCGCACGAAGCGCTCACCGCGCCGTCCTCGTCCCAGTGGCGGAAAGCTTCTTCCGACCCGGCAAAGTGGCCGTGGTCGATACGATTCATGCCCGTCATGTCGATGGGGCTGGCCAGCACCGTGTTCAGGTCCTCGATGGAATCGTACAGGAGCTGGATGATGTACTTGCCGCCGTGGGCATAGGCGCCGGGGTCCTTTTGGGACGTCTGGTAGTTGTAGGCGGCCTTGGCCAGGCGGCCGGTCCAACTGGCGTACTGATTGCCATAGTTGGCCTCTTCCTCACTGGCTTCCCCATCGCCGTCCGTGTCGACAAAGAAGTAGGGATAGCTGTGCGACTCGTAGACAATGCCGGTGCCGGCAACTTCTGTGCCGTAGGCCTGGATCGCTGCGTAGAGCGCTTGCTGCAAGCCTTCGATCTCGTAGTAGATGCCTTCTTCGGCGTCGCCGTCGCCGTCATAGTCGACCAACGAGCCGGCCATGCGGTAATCCTTGGTATCGCCGTCGCCGTGGCACTCGGCGCAGGCTTCCGTCTGGAGTTCCAGGGTGTGGGGACTGTGGCAACCAACGCAGGTGTCAAAGCCCATGACGTGATCGTTCTTGGCGTCGTAGGCTTTGCCGTCGTACTCGTAGCCGCCGTCGGCCAAGGTGCCGTACATGGTTGCTGCCGCGGCAAAGTAGTGGATGTTGGTAAAGCCCACGTCTTCGCTGACGGCGTCCAGATCCTCGGTCACGCCGGCCTCTTCGAGCCCGCTGTCCACCGATGCCTTGGCAGCGCGCCCCTGGTGGCACTCCATGCAGCGGGCCTCAGGCCCCAGGCCGCTGATCTCGGCACCAGAAGGAAAGATGACCGTGTCCCAGCTCGCCGTTGCCGCATTGTGGCAGACGGCGCAGGTGATGGAGGTGCCGATGGCCGCGTCGTTATCCACCACGCGGGCTTCGGTTCCATCCGCACCGAAAAAGTCCACGGCGCCGCCTTCACTGTGGCACTTGCCGCAGCGCGTGGGCACCACGGCCGGATCGTCTTCGTTCCAGTGGACAAAGGCTTCGGCCTCGGCGTCGGCGTGGCCCGACTCGGCCCACATCTCGGCAAAAGGCACCTGGGTGATGCCCGCCGGAACGTCGGGGCATTCGACCTCAGGGCACTCAGCCTCAGGGCACTCGGGGCACTCGACCGCCTCGGGACACTCCGGGCACTCGGGGCACTCAGCCTCAGGGCATTCCGGACAGTCGGGGCACGGCTCTGCCGCTGGACAGTCCGGGCAGGGTTCCGGGGTTGCTCCACAACCGACCAACAGTAGACCCAGGAGCAACAGGCCCGTCATTACCACTAAATAGGGTTTCCACTTCATTGTGTGCTCTCCTCCTCATCTCTATCTTTAGATAGGCGCCAATCACAACATTGCAACTCCAACTCTGTTAACTTCAAGACCACCCCCTTTCTGATTTGTTGGTCTTTGTTAGAGCACCGCATCGAACACAAGATAATATACCTGCGCTTCGGGCGCAGGCTCACCCCTACAGAATACCACAAACGAACCCTGTTTTCACGTGACATTTGTCCCTACTTTCTCGGGACATTCCGGAAGTCTCAATTGTAAGCTTGGCCGCTTAATGTTATAATAGGGGACACAGGAGGGATTTACCGTGAAAGTGACCCAGGTTCTGGAAGTCAACTGGGTAATCTTGTATTTTATCTATGGACAGGTCTTTTTCATCACCGGCCTGGTGACTGGCCTACAGTGGCGTCGCCAGAGCGAACTGGAGCTGGCCAGCTCGCTGCCCTGGTTGACAGCCTTTGGTCTCGCCCATGGGCTCAACGAATGGGGCTACATCTTTATCCCCTTGCAAGCCCTGTACCTATCCGACTCAGTTGTGCGCCTCATGGTCATCGCCCATTTGCTACTGCTGGCGGTCTCGTTCTTCTTTCTGCTTCAGTTTGGCGTGGAGTTGATACTTCCGCCCTCAACGCGGTTGCAGTGGCTGCGGGCCGCACCGGGTATGGTTCTTGTCCTGTGGGCCATAGCCGTCTTCCTCCGGGGATCGTTAGCGCACGATTCACTCAACGTGCTGGTTGCCATCGGAGATGGCTGGAGTCGATACTTTCTGAGCTTGCCCGGCTCGATTCTGGCTTGCCTGGGCCTCCTGCGCCAGGCCCGTCAGGTTCGCGCAATGGACCTACCGCGCATTGCCAACTATTTGATGGGGGCGGCGATGGCTTTCTCAGTGTATGGTTTGGTGGGTGGCTTGATCGTGCCTGCAGCTCCGATCGCTCCGGCCAGCTGGCTGAACTATGCCTTGCTGAACCAGACGATCCACATACCAGCCCCCGTCTTCCGTTCGATCTGTGGGCTGGCCATGGCTTTTTTTGTGGTCCGCTCCCTGGAAGTGTTCCAGGTGGAGACCGACCGCCGCATCACCGAGATGGAGCAAGCCCAGGTCCTAGCCGCCGACCGGGAGCGGATCGGGCGCGAATTGCACGATGGCATCATCCAGAACATCTATGCCGTCGGGCTGAGCCTAGAAGACACACAGCACCTGATTTTCGAGGAGCCCAACCAGGCTCGGAAGCAGATCGGCTCCGTGATGGCTGACCTTAACCAGGCTATCAAGGATATTCGTCGTTACATCTTTGATCTACGAACGGCAGAACAGAACCGAGAACTGGAGACCATGCTGGAGGGTCTCATTCGGGATCTGCGACTAGATACATTTCTGGAACTGGACTTGGAGCTTGTGGGACAGCGCTGTTGCTGGCTAAGCGGTGAGACAGTTGCCCATGTTACACAGATCGTCCGCGAGGCATTAAGCAACGTGGTCCAGCATGCGGAAGCCACTCACGTCACAGT
This sequence comes from Anaerolineae bacterium, assembly GCA_050053615.1. GTDB lineage: Bacteria > Chloroflexota > Anaerolineae > JAAYZQ01 > JAAYZQ01 > JASFTJ01. The sequence continues at coordinate 10,032 of JASFTJ010000025.1, forward strand.
GAATCTTTGTTACCAAGGAGAATGCACGCGTCTGACGGTGACGGATGATGGCAAAGGAGTAGACCTGGACTCCCTAGACCATAGTGATCGTCAGGGCCAGGGCATTGCCAATATGCAGGCCCGAGCGCGCATGATGGGGGCCGATCTGGCCCTGGAGAGCGAACTAGGACAGGGATTCACGGTTAGACTAAAGATCCCGTGTGATAATGATTATAGGATTACGGCCGAGATCGCGAGGCAGAAAACGTGGGACTAAGGATCTTGCTGGTTGACGACCATGAGGTAGTACGCGTGGGCTTGCGAGCGCTCATCGAGCGTCAGCCAGGGATGGAGGTCATCGGTGAAGCCAGTACGGTCCGCCAGGCGGTGCTCCGGACTCGGGAGCACTTGCCGGATGTCGTCGTCTTGGATATCCGGCTGCCGGGCGGCAATGGCCTGGAAGCT
>JASFTJ010000026.1:0-10397 GCA_050053615.1 Anaerolineae bacterium
GAAAGGTCGGGCCTTTTTGTTTGGCGCTGCAGACGCCCATGTGAAACTCAGAGATTAAAGGAGAGACCCATGCGAAATCGAACCATTATTGCCATCCTTACGCTGGCCGCCCTGCTGACCAGCGCCTCGCCCGCCCTGGCAGCCGTGGACACGGCGGCGGCCCAGAACTACCTCAGAACGCAACAGAACGCCGACGGCGGTTTTGGCAGCGGCTTTAGCCCGGAGAGCACCGTCGGCGCCACCGCCGACGTCGTGCTGGCCATCCTCGCTGTGGGCGGCGACCCATCCACGTTTGACCAGGATGGCAACACACCCTTGACTTACCTGGACGCCAACGCCTCGACGGCTGCCACGGCCGGCGACCTATCCAAGCTGATCGCGGCTGCCATCGCCGCTGGCGAGAACCCCCGTGCATTCGGCGGGGTGGACTCGGTGGCCAAGCTGGAGAACATGATTGGGGCAGACGGTCGGATCGGGGGCGAGACTGACACCTTTGTCAGCCACCTGCTGGCCGTCTTGGCCTTGGCCAGCGCCCAGCGCCCCATCCCGGCGGCGGCTGTGGACTATATCATTGGCGCCCAACAGGAGGACGGCAGCTGGGCCTGGGACGGCTCAGCCGAGACCGCCGGCGATACCAACACCACCGCCTTTGCCGTGCAGGCCCTCATCGCCGCCGGCAAATCTCCTGGCAGCAACGTTGTAACCAAGGCCCTAGCTTACTATAAAGGCATTCAGAACGACGACGGCGGCTGGCCCTACCAGAGCCCGTCCGACTTTGGCACCGACACCGACGCCAACTCGACGGCCGTGACCATCCAGGCCCTGATCGCCGCCGGAATCGATCCGGCTGGAGAGGCCTGGACCACGGCTGAGGGCAGCACGCCCGTCGCCGCCCTGGAGGCCCTGCAGAACGAGAGCGGCGCCTTTGCCTGGCAGGCGGCTGTGCCCGATGACAACCTCCTGGCCACGGTCCAGGCGCTGCCGGCCCTGGCGGGCAAAGCCTTCCCGCTGGCGACCATGGACGTCGGTGAGGCGACCGTCACCGCCCCGACGACCGTGCCCGAAACTGGGGGGGCGACCCTCAGCCTGGCCCTGCCGCTGTTGCTCGGCGGGCTGGCCCTGGCGGGCGGCGGCCTGGCGTTGCGGCGAAAAAAGTAGAGGGACAGCGTTTCCTCCCTCCCCTGGCAGGGTTGGGGTGAGGGGGGAAATTGCCCCACCGAGCCAGACCATGTTGCCAAGACTGACGCTACTGCTCATGATCCTGCTGGCTTTTTCGGAACCAGCCCTCGCCGACGAGCCCAACCAAGTCGGCCTCGTCATCCAGTTCGACGAGGAGCGGGTCGAGACCTTGTGCCTTGCCTTCGACGGCGACGAAATCCGGGGCGACAGATTGCTGGCTCACTCCAGCTTGGACGTAATCGTGGATGCCTCCAGCAGCATGGGCGTGACCGTCTGCCAGATTGAGGGTCAGGGCTGCGCCTATCCCGCCGAGCACTGCTTCTGCGAATGCATGGGCATCGGCGGCAGCGGATGCGCCTACTGGAACTACTTCTATCGGGATCCCGGCGCCGAGGACTGGACCTACTCGGCGCTGGGCGCAGTGTTGCGCCAGGCCAAGCCCGGCTCCGTCGAGGCTTGGGTTTGGGGCGACGGCCACATCTCACCCGCCGACACCCTCACCTTCGAGGCCATCTGCGGCCTGCCCACGGCCAGTGCCGCACTTGCAGCACAGAGCCCCGAATCCCCAACGCCAGTCACGGCCATCGCCACAGTCGGTGCGCCCAACCCAACTCCCACGCGACCTCCAGCCACACCCTCCGCCGTTCCACCATCTCCGACGACGCCCGCTCCTGAATCCGGCGCAGACGCGAACCTAGATCTGTCACGATATTGGCCCTTCGGCCTGATGGTTCTCGGCCTGCTGACCATCGGCGCCATCGTCTGGCTCCGGCGCACTCGGCCTGGGAATCGGATGTAGCAATGTTTCACACCTGGTCATGGGTCGCCTGGCTCTTTGCCGCTGCTGTACCGGCGTTCACCCTGCGCAATCCACTCTACAGTGTGCTGATCCTCGGCGCGGTCTGGATCGTCTATATGACAGTGGGCCGCAGTTCGCCCATCAGCAGCACATGGGGCGGATTTGTCAAGATCGGTCTGTTCTTGCTGATCCTGACCATCCCCTTCAACGCCCTGGCCCTCCATGCCGGACGGCTCGTCCTGTTCCGCCTGCCAGAGAGCTGGCCCATCGTCGGCGGCGCGATCACGCTGGAGGCCATCATCACCGGGGCGGCAAATGGCCTCGCCCTGCTCACAATTCTGATCGTGTTTGCCGCATTCAACGCCGTGGCGGATCACTACCAGCTTTTGCGGGCCACGCCGCCCTTCCTGTTCCAAGTGGGTGTGGTCATTTCCATCGCCATCACCTTTGTGCCACAGATGGTCCTGAGCGCAAAAGAGATCCGCGAATCGCAGCGGATCCGGGGCCACCGCTTCCGAGGGATCCGCGACCTGCTTCCCCTTGTGCTCCCGCTCCTGGCCAGTGGTCTGGAGCGCTCTATCCAATTGGCCGAGACCATGGAGGCGCGAGGGTTCGGCAGCACAGTGTCGCCGCTTTCGCAGCGGCAGGCGACGGCCACACAGGGGGGAACCCTGGCTGCCCTGCTCGGCTTGCTGGCGGGATTGCTCGTCGTCGCCTACTTTCCCGAACGCAGCAGTCTAGGCTGGGTGCTGGTCGGGCTCGGCGGATTCGCCCTGCTGGCCATGTTTTGGCTCCAGGGCCGGCGCGTGCATCGGACCCGATACCGCCGCGAGCGATGGCAGGCCCGAGACACAGCCCTCGTACTGGGCAGCGCTGTTGTGCTGGTCGCTGTGGTCGTCGCCAGGCTGACTGCACCCGAGACCTTGTTCTACAGTCCCTTCCCGCCCAGTTCCCTGCTGCCGCCCTTCAATGCCTATGTCGGCGCAGCCCTGCTGCTCTTGGCCCTACCGGCCCTCCTGGCTCCGAGCGGCCAGCCCTTCGACTATGCTCAGGACAAGCAGTAAACAGCAAGGAGTATACACAATGATCCAGTTCGACAATTTGTCCTACCGCTACCCTGACGCCAGCGCGCCCATCCTCCACGACCTGACCCTCGCCATCAAGGAAGGCGAGTTCCTGTTGGTCATCGGGCCGTCGGGCGCGGGCAAGTCTACCCTGCTGCGTTGCCTTAACGGGCTGGTACCTCACTTCTACGGCGGCGCCATCACCGGGAGCGTGCGCGTGGCCGGCCGCGACCCCGTGGAACTCGGCCCCCGGGGTATGGCCGACGTCGTCGGCTTTGTCCTCCAAGACCCCGAGGCCCAGTTCGTCGTCGACAAGGTCGAAGATGAGCTGGCCTTTGCCCTGGAAAACCAGGGGCTGGACCCACTCGTCATGCGCAAGCGGGTCGAGGAGGCGTTGGATCAGCTCAACATCGCTGACCTGCGCGGCCGTTCGGTCAACACACTGTCGGGCGGCGAGCGCCAGCGGGTGGCGATCGCGGCGGTGATGACCCTCCAGCCCCGTCTTCTTGTCCTTGACGAGCCCACCTCCCAGCTCGACCCCCAGGCCGCCGAGGAGGTGCTGGACACGCTGGTCAAGCTCAACCAAGATCTGGGCTTGACGGTTGTTCTCTCGGAGCACCGCCTGGAGCGGGTGGTGCAGTACGTGGACCGCATCCTCTACCTTCCCGGCGACGGCCAGCCGCCGATCCTGGACGAGCCGCGTGGCGTGCTCCAAAAGATGGACTTGACCCCGCCCTTGATCACCTTGGCCAAAGCTCTGGGCTGGTCGCCCCTGCCGTTGACTATCAAAGAAGGGCGCCGCTTTGCAAAGCAAGGCACAAGGTACAAGGCGCCAAGCACACATTCCCAACCTGCAATGCCCCAGCGCCGTACCCCCGCAGGAGGACTTGCCAAGCGAGGCACAGTGTCCACCCCGTCCCCAACCAGCATCTCGGTACAAGGGCTGGGCTTCTCTTACAACGGCCACTCCGCCCTCCAAGACATCACCCTCAAGGTCCACCAGGGCGAGCTCGTGGCGCTGATGGGCCGCAACGGTTCGGGCAAGACAACGCTGCTCAAACAACTGGTCGGACTGCTCAAACCGGACCGGGGCAAGGTCCAGATCACAAACCCCACATCCCGGCGTCCGATGGACACCCATCAGGTTTCCGTCGAGGAGATCATCAAGATTGTCGGCTATGTGCCGCAGAACCCCAACGCGCTGCTGTTCAACGACACGGTGCGTCAGGAGCTAGAGTTTACGCGACGGGGCCATGGCCTGCCGCCCGGCGAGCCGTGTGACCTGCTCTCCATTCTCAATCTGAGCGAGTATGCCGACCACTACCCCCGCGACCTGAGTGTCGGCGAGCGACAGCGGGTTGCCCTGGCTTCCATCTTGGTGGCCGAACCGCAGATCCTCCTGCTCGACGAGCCGACACGAGGCCTGGACTACCAGCAAAAAGCAGCACTGACCAAGTTCCTGCATCGCCAGAAAGCCCAGGGACGTACCATCATCATGGCCACCCACGACGTGGAGCTGGTCGCTCGCTGCGCCGACCGGGTCGTGCTACTCGGCGATGGCCAGGTGGTTGTGGACGGCCCGGCCCGCCTGGTCATGAGCGAATCACTGGTCTTTGCCTCGCAAATCAACAAACTCTTCCGCGATCCAGCCCTGCTGACCGTGGAGGACGTGCTGGGCACGGTGGAGTAAGGTCCTTCCATGAAGAGGGTTCTCAACAACGCCATCCTGACCATTGCCAGCCTTATCGGCCTGGGATCGTTCCTCTACCCTTTCTTTGCCCCTCAACAGGGCGAGGGTTTTGGCGCCATGGCCCACGCCCAAGATGCCCCCCTCATCTTTGTCCTGCTGGTTGTGCTCTGCCTGACCGCTGTGCTGAGTAGCCTATCAAGTGGCATGATGAACGCCAAGTTGATCGCCGTGCTGGGCATCCTGACGGCAGCCAACGCTGTACTGCGCGGCGTGCCGGGTCCAGGGGGGCTCAGCCTCGTGTTTCTGCTGCCCATCCTGTGCGGCTATGCTTTTGGCCCGACCTTTGGCTTTCTGTTGGGTGTCTTTTCGCTGGGCGTATCGGCCTTTATTGGCTTTGGCGTAGGACCCTGGCTGCCCTACCAAATGCTCTCGGCCGGCTGGGTTGGTCTGCTATCGGGCTGGTTGCCGCGCCTGCACCGCCGCCCCCGAATCGAAGCCGCAATGCTGGCAACCTGGGGCTTGCTCCTGGGCCTGGTCTTTGGCGCGCTCATGAACGTCTGGTTCTGGCCCTATGTCTTTGCGCCAGGCCAGTCCGAAATGTACTGGCAGCCCGGCCTGAGCCTGATCGAGACGGTCAAGCGTTACGCCATATTCTACACATTCACCTCTCTGTGGTGGGATGTAACCCGAGCCGTAGGCAACTTTTTCCTATTGCTCCTCCTCGCCGCTCCGGTCCTGCGAATGCTGCGGCGCTTCCAGAAACGGTTCTTCTTTACGGTTGCGTCCGGCTGACCCAGGGCAAACCCGCCAAGATATAGATATTGACAACTCTACCACCGCGGCTATAATAGTAGCATAAGGAGGATACAATGACCCGACAACCCCAGGATCGAGTCGGCACGACCACCTACCAGATCTCCATGGGTTGGGTGGGCATTGCCTGGTCAGAGAGGGGACTGGTGGCGGTGACTCTGCCCCAGCCAACCGAGGACCTGGCCTTGAGCCAGTTGCCGGCTGGCAGCTCCGTTCTGCCCCTGCCGCCGTGGCTCGGTCTGGAGGTGCTGACGGACAAACTGCGCCGCTACTTTGAGGGTGAAGAAGTCGCCTTTCACGAACCCCTGGATCCCAGCCTTGGCACTCGGTTCCAGCGGCGCGTGTGGGCTGCTGTCCGGACCATCCGCCGAGGCAAGACACGCACCTATGGTGACATCGCGCGAATGGTGGGGTCGCCCAAGGCGGCGCGGGCAGTGGGCCAAGCCGTCGCCCGCAACCCCAGGCCGATCATTGTGCCCTGTCACCGGGTGGTAGGGAGCGACGGCAGTCTGACCGGTTTCGGAGGCGGACTGGGGATGAAGCGACAGATGCTCAGCATGGAAGGCGCTATTCAGGTCGACGAAACTTGACGCTCCAAGCCAAAGATGGTATGATACTTGGCGGAATTGGGTCAGAGACGCCCTCCATTTGGAGCGATCTGAAGGGAGGGCGTTTCACTTTGCAATACTTTGGAGTTCGGCACCTATGCGCGTTGGAATTGATGCCCGGCTGGTGTACTATAGCCAAGCTGGGATCGGCCAGTATATTCTGCATCTCGTAGACGGCCTGGCCAAGGTTGACAAAGACAACGAATATGTCCTCTTGCAGAGCCGCAAAGACCAATCGACCATCTTGGAACAGTCCAATTTCCGTCGGGTTTCCCTGTGGACACCCAGCCACCACCGCCTGGAGCGGTATGCGCTCAACGTCGAATTGATGCGCTTGGGGCTGGATGTGCTTCACAGCCCGGACTTTATCCCGCCACACCGTCCCAGTTGCAAATCGATCATCACTGTCCACGACCTGGCCTTCCTGCTCTATCCACACTTTTTGACTAAGGAGAGTGCCCGATACTACGGCCACATCGACCAGGCAGTCCGTTGGACCGACCACATCATCGCTGTCTCGGAGAGCACCAAGCGTGACACCATTCAGCATCTCGGCGTGCCAGAGGACAAGATCACCGTCGTCCACGAAGCAGCCAATCCAATCTTCCGCCCCATAGGTCGAGACAAAGCCAGGGAACAGGTCCGGAACCGACACGGCGTGGACGGTCCCTACATCCTCTTTGTCAGCACTATCGAGCCGCGCAAGAACGTGCCGACGCTGATCCGCGCCCTCTACCAGCTCCAAGAATGTTATAAGGAGGACGTGCGCTTGGTCCTGGCCGGGGGCAAGGGCTGGCTCTTTGAAGACGCCTTTGCCATTGTCAAAGAGCTCAACCTCGACAGCAGGGTGCACTTTGTAGGCCGAGTCTCGTCCAAAGATCTGCTTTACCTATACAACGCCGCCGAATTGCTGACCCATCCGGCGTTCTACGAGGGTTTTGGCCTGCCCCCCCTGGAGGCGATGGCCTGCGGCTTGCCGACGATCGTCTCCGATGTGGCCTCGCTGCCCGAAGTGGTGGGCGACGCCGGCTTGCTGGTCGACCCCCACAACGTAGACGAACTGACGGTGGCGATGTGGCGTGTGCTCAACGACGAGGAACTGCGCCGAGAGATGCAAGAGAAGGGACTGCGCCAGGCAAGCCGCTTTTCGTGGCAGCGCGCCGCCCGGGAGACCTTGGCTATCTATCAACTTGCCCACAAAGAGTAGCTTGGAGCCATGACGCGCGACAACGCCACCGAAGGCAAGAGAATCCTGGTGCTGACCCCTCAGTTCCCCTACCCACCGCACCAGGGCACTACCATTCGCAACTACAATCTGATCGTCGGCCTGGCAGTTCGGCACGAGGTGCACCTCATCTCTTTTGGGCAGCCAGCGGATTCCAGGAATACGCCGCTGGGCAACCTGTGCCAGAGTGTGCAGGTGATCCGCCCCCCGCAGCGTACGATGCGCCAACGGGTCCAGGGTCTCTTTCTGTCGCGCCTACCCGATATGGCCCAGCGTCTGCCATCGGCTCAATTCCAGGCCGTGCTGGAGACCACCCTGGACCAGATGAAACCTGACGTGCTTGAGGTGGAGGGCATCGAGCTGGCCCAGTACCTGTTCCAGGCTGCCAGCCATCGTGGCAAAGCTACACGACCTCTCTTGGTCTTTGACGACCACAACGCCGAGTACGTCCTTCAGCAACGCGCCTTCGAGACAGATGCCCGCATCCCTCGCCGTTGGATCGGAGCCGCCTATTCTTTCGTCCAGTGGCAGCGGCTGCGACGGTATGAGCGGCGGGCCTGTCTCACTGCCGACTGCGTAGTCGCCGTCTCAGAGACCGACGCCAAGGCCTTGCGCCGCTTGGCGCCGGGACTGGAGCCAGCCGTCGTGCCGAACGGCGTAGATATGACCTTCTACACAGCCAAAGTCCGACCTTTGGCTGAGGGCCCGAACGAGCAAGACGTCGTCTTTACCGGCAAGATGGACTTTCGGCCCAATGTGGACGCGGTGCTGTGGTTCACCCACGAGGTTCTGCCCCTCATTCGCCGCGAATCGCCCAAGACGCGCTTGTGGGTGGTGGGCAAAGACCCCCACCCCCGCCTGACTTCCCTTGCAGGTGATCCCGCCGTGGCGCTGACCGGCTGGGTCGAGGACGTACGTCCCTACATTGCTGAATCGGGCGTTTATGTCATTCCCTTGCGCATCGGCGGTGGGACGCGCCTCAAAGTGTTGGAAGCGATGGCCATGGGCCAGGCCATCGTCTCCACGGCCTTGGGCTGCGAGGGCTTTGACCTGGCCCCGGACCAGGAGCTGGTCATCGCCAACGCGCCAGCCGAGTTTGCCTCCGCGGTGCTAGCCCTACTACGCGACCGGGAACGCCGGGAACGACTGGGCCGCGCTGCCCGTCGCTTTGCCGGATCTCGGTACGACTGGCGGATCATTGTTCCCAAACTGGAGCGAGTCTACGAAACACAAGACATGGAGCTTACGAGAAATCAATGACACACAAAATGCAAACCAAGATCGAAGAAGACGACCACTGGTGGTTCGCCGGGCGAACCTGGTCGTTGCTCAACATGATCGATCGGATCGTCGAACCGGATGCCAGGAAGGACATATTGGACATCGGCTGCGGAGCTGGCAACATGTTCCATCACTTGGCCCGCTACGGACGCGTGGTCGGGGTGGACAACAACCCCAAGCCCTTGGCCGTCGCCCGCGAACGAGGTTACGACGTCCGCGAAGGCGAAGCCGAGGACCTGCCCTTCGACGGCGAGTCGTTTGAGCTGGTGGCCCTGCTGGACACCGTGGAGCACTGCGACGACGACATGGCTGTGCTACGCGAGTGCTACCGGGTCTGCGCACCGAACGGGCGCCTGGTGATCACTGTGCCAGCCTTTATGTGGCTGTGGAGCCACAACGACGAGTTGAACGCCCACAAGCGTCGCTATGCAGCCAGTGAACTGGAGGACAAGCTGAAACGAATTGGCTTCCGGGTCGAGCGCATGACCTACAACAACTTTTTCCTGTTCCCCATGGCCGCCGCGATGATCTTGCTGCGCCGGGAGGCTGAACAGGAGCCGGAGCTAGGCTCTCCTCACTTTGACGACGAGTCGTACCAAGTGGAAATGGAGCCGGCGCCGCCGCTGCTGAACACCATCCTCAAGAGCGTGACCTGGACCGAGTCACAAATCCTGCGCTGGGTGAACCTGCCGGTGGGCACGTCCATCATCTGCATCGCCGAAAAACCATCGCCGTAACTGTGCCTGCAGTTTGACTGCGCGAGCCCTTCATGGCGCCCCGGCCCATTCGGGTTGGGCAAATCCCCACCAGAATCTGGGAGAACGGTGCGGGTTCCGCACCGCTTCCCTGGTCGCACGGCGGCATGGCCCCAAACATCGGACTTGCGGGCATCAACACCGGAGGCGCCACACCGGAGTTTGACGACGGCGATCAGGCTCTTGTCGTCTGTGGCGCTGGACATCTTGGCAGGGTAGGAGGACCTGATGCGACCGCAGCAAGCAAACACACCCACGCAACCCCTTGGGGCATCTTCCCAGAAAGTGACAAGGATCTGCAATTTTCTGCGCATTTCAAGTACTCTCGGCACGGCCGGGCAGCCAACACCGAAGCAATTCGCCGACATCCGGGCTGCCGGCTACAAGATCGTGATCAACCTGGCCATGCCCACCTCAACCAACGCCCTGCCGAATGAGCGCGAGCTCGTAGCCGCCCAGGGGATGGACTACATCCACATCCCCGTTGTGTGGGAATCACCCACACTGGCTGACCTCGAGCGTTTCTTCCAGGCGATGGATGACCATGAGGAGCAGAAGGTCTTTGTGCACTGCGCCAAGAACATGCGCGCCTCGGCCTTTGTGCTGCTCTACCGGGTCATCCGACAGCAAGTTTCCCTAGAAGAAGCCTGGAAGACGATGGCAAAGATCTGGGAGCCCAATGAGGTCTGGACAAGCTTTCTGCAACAGGCCCTGCTTCGGCACGGCGCGGTGAACCAAGGGCAGGGAATCTCGTGGACGTGATTGTGCTGGACATGACCGCCGACGATTGGGACGCAGTGCGGGCCATCCTTGAAGAAGGCATCGCCACTGGCAACGCGACCTTTGAAACAGAAGCACCCGACTGGGAGACGTGGAATCGCCAGCACCTATCCGGCAGCCGACTCGTCGCCCGGAGCGCAGACCGGGTGGTCGGCTGGGCGGCGCTGTCGCCGGTCTCTAGCCGTTGCGTCTACAGCGGCGTC
>JASFTJ010000027.1:0-10080 GCA_050053615.1 Anaerolineae bacterium
TATGTGATTCCCTACGGCGGTTCCAACGCTGTGGGCGCCTCCGCCTATGGCTTGGCCTTTGAAGAGCTGTGGGAGCAGATGGCCGAGTACGAGATCCATTTTGACCGTATCGTCTTTGCCAGCAGTTCTGGGGGGACGCAGGCAGGCTTGGTCGTCAGCGCCAAGGTGTGTGATTACGAGGGACAGCTGTTGGGCATCAGCGTGGACAAGACCAGCGGGCATCTACGCGAGACGATATCGGCCCTGCTTGTGCCCACAGCCGAGCGCCTGGGCTATGACGCGGCCTTCGGACCGGACGACGTACACATCAACGACGACTACCTGGGTGGCGGCTACGGCATGCTAACCGACGCTGAACGGGAGGCGATCCGGCTGGTCGCTCGGACCGAGGGAATTCTTCTCGATCCGGTCTATACGGGGAAAGCCATGGCCGCACTACTGGGCATGATCCGGGCGGAAGAGATCGGCAGCGATGAAACGGTGCTCTTTTGGCATACAGGCGGCATACCGGGCCTGTTTGCCTACGCCGAGGGACTAGTCCAATCATAAAGTGGGACCCATCTGCAATCACACCCAGGGCCAAAAGAGCCAGGCTCGTTCGACAAAGACATATTCACGTCGCCCCAGTGTCACCGCCAGGTGTGATCCGTGCAACCGCTCAATGCGCCGAGCTTGGTCGTTGTAGCGATAGCCATAGGCTTCAAAGGGCAGTGAGAGCTGCACCGCCAGCGGTTCTGGGCCGAGGTGGTAGTGGAAGGCAAATCGATCGGTCACGATTCGATAGCCGGGCTGAGGCAAATCCAAACCCAACGCCCCCTGCCAGAAGCCGGACAGCACCGCGTGGCGCTTGTCCTCGAACAGCACGGCGATGCCTTTCTGCGCTGCGTAAAGGTTCCCCCGCTGTTCGACCAGCCCACCATAGACCAATTCAGGCGCAGCGTCCACAGCATCGGCCAGTTCCGCCGCCACCCCCGGTGAGGCAATCACCTTGCCGCCGATTCCGAGGAACCCATGCAGCATCGCCAAGTCGTCAGCCGAAAAGTGAGCTGGCGACGGGGCAAGCGTCACGACAGCCCGCACTCCTTCCAACGGCCAGCCCGCCAGCGAAGCCACGACTGCCGCGTTTATGCCCTCCTTGGCCAGGATCGCCAACCGCCGATAGGGCTGCACCTCCAATTGGACTGCTGCTCGCTCGGCGCCGATCTGCTCGTAGGCGCGGGCAGGCGGGGCCAGGATGAGCACCTCGGGCTCAGATGGAGGGGAAGCCATCAATCGCCGCAGCGTGGGCAGCGAGGCGGAAACCTGAGCAAACATCACCTCCACGTCGTAGGCCGTGTCGTGGCTACCATTGTACAGCCCCTGTCCCTTGACATTATAGTTCCAATAGGCGATGCCCTGCAAGTCCCCGCCGCCCTGACGCACCAGCAGAGTCAGGTACAGAGCATTCGCCACGGCATCGGAGACGGCGCCAGGGTCGGGGCTGGCCTGGCTTAGGCCCCAACTGTTGGCCGCCGCCCAGAGCCACAGCGGCCTGTCATAGCGCACCGAGTAAAGGCCCAACGAGCGGGCCAGCAAGAACAAGCCCACCAGGTCGCCGTCGCTGAGCGCCACGTGGGGCAGGCCGTCGTGGGGATAGGCGTCAAAGGCGACGACGAAATTGGGCGGCGTGTCGCGGAACAGGGCCTCGACGTCAGGCAGGGTGAAGGTCGAGCGGGCCTGGGCGCCGTCGAAGGACATGGTCACGGACAAGCCGGGGTGGATCTCTGCCCACAACTCGGCGCTCCAGATCGCATACTCGACCACATAGCGCGATTGGAACTCGCCCAGGAGCCATTGGCGGGCAGGATCGTCGTTCATTGCATCAAAGCCAAAGCCATGTCGCCGGCGGAACTCGGCCTCGGCGTGGGCCGAATAGTCGCCGCCCAGAGGCTCGTCGGCCAAGTTGAGCATGAGGAGGACGTCGGCGTAGGGTCGGGCGAACTCGGCGTCGATCCAGCGGTAGTAGGCCTCGATGTCGCGGCGGTAATTCGGGGCATAAAACGAAGCACTGACCCCGCCGCCATAGATATCCAGGGGTTCTCCGTCTGCGTCGCGGCGCAGGTCGCCGGGGTGCTCCTCGTTCCAGCGCCGCCCCATCTGGATCTGATAGCCCACCGGCAGCACGGCCTGGACGCCCACCGCCCGGCAGGCCGCCAGCATGCGGTGCTGCGCCTCGACGATGGCCTCGGCGTCGGCGTGACGGGGGTCCGCGGGGTCCCGGTAGGCCTCATAGACGGCGTAGGACAGCCCCGGTTCGACCTTTTCCGCGTCCACCTCGCCGGGATTGTTGTGGCCAATCCAGACGACATTTGCCCCGTTCTCTACCAACCGCCGCACGAGGGCCTCCATCTCGGCGGCGGACGCTTCAGGGTAGGCTTCGACAGCCCAGCCGGCGTAGGGGGGCGGTGCCGCGCCGGCATAGACCTCGATTCCGGGGTATAAAACTGCCAGGGAGAGGACCAAAGCCGTCAAGGCTATCCACTTTGAGCGAGCTACTGGCTGTTTCACCGTTCTAGGGCCACCAGGCAGGATCCCCGCCATCCGTCGTAATCAGAAACGGCTCTCCACTGCCGTCAGCGTTCATCATCCACATTGCCCATTCTTCCCCCCGATTCGAAACAAAGGCAATGAGTTTCCCATCTGGCGACCAGGTGGGCTGACGCTCCTGTGCTGTGTTGTCCGTCAGGCGAGTCACCCCGCCGCCGTCGGCTTCCATCACATAGATCTCATAGTCCCCGTCATCGAACACATACGCGATGCGCTTGCCATCTGGTGACCACTCAGGGTCACTTTCCTTTGCTTTGTCTTCAGTCAAATAGGCGAATTCGCCGCTATCCAGATCTTTGAGACAGACGGCCAACCGCTGGCTCGATGGGCGATGGCAGGAGAATACAATTCGCTTTCCATCTGGCGACCAGTCAGGATATACGTCCCAGCCGTATTGCCTACTGCTTACGAGCCGCGCCAGCTCGCTGCCGTCGGCGTCCACCGCCCAAATTCTCACACCACCACTGTAGGACGTGAACGCAATGCGCCTGCCATCCGGCGACCAGGAGGGGTAATAGTCCCAGTTAGGGTCAGTGGTGAGGCGCGTTAGTCCACTGCCATCCACGTTTATCACATAAATGTCTGTGTTCCCCCCACGCCTGGAGTGAAAGGCAATACGCTTCCCATCCGGGGACCAAGCAGGATAGGCATTGTCGTACGAATCACGTGTCACCCTGGTCACCCCGGTCCCGTCAGGGTTCATCACATAGATCTCTTTGCTGCCGTCGCGTCTGGAAGTAAAGGCAATACGCCCTCCACCACCGTGGGGTGTAGGCGTGGGGCCCACGGGGGTGGGGCTATTCGTTGGCCTGGGAGTGGATGTGGGTCGGGGAGTAGAAGTGACAGTCGGCGTCTGTGTCGGAGCAGGGGTGTCCGTCGGCTGGGGCGATGGCGTATCGGTTACGGCGGCCAGAGGGACCTGCGTCGGTTCCAAAGGAGGCGCCTCAGGCTGTCTGGACGGGAACAGCCACCAGATAATCACAACGACTAGCAACACACCGGTTGCCCACAGCCAGGCAGGCCGATCGCGCAGTACCTGCCTCATGGAGGCCAGTCCTCGCTCTGCCGCTGGCAGTGGAGAAGCCGGAGGGGCAGCGGCGCGCGCTCTTCTCACCGATGGTCGCTCGGCCGGTGGCGTCACTGCAGGCATCGGCTCGGCTTCCTCGGGTGGCGACTTGCGGATCGGAGAAGGCGAGGCAGGAGCTGGTTCGGCCCCGTCAGGCACGGGCTGTCGTTCGGGAACTGGGGGAGCTGGAACCGATTCTTCTTCTTCAGCTGGCGCTTTTGGCCTGGAAGCTGCTACATCGGGGGCAGGCCGCTCCTGGCGTGCCGCCAGCAAGCGGGTCGGAGGCTCCAGCAGGGCTGCACGCAAGTCGGATGCCGTCTGAAAGCGGTCAGCGGGGCGGGTCTGCATGGCTCGCAGAATCGCCGCTTCCACCTCCGGCGAGATCTTTGGGTTCAGTTGCCGGGGCGGCGTTAGTTTCGCCTGACCGATAGTATACTCCAGAGCGTCGGGAGGAGCTTGGCCGGCCAGCAAGGCATAGAGGGTGGCAGCCACCGAATACACATCCGTGCGGGCGTCGGTGCGGCCCTGGCCGTACTGCTCCGGCGGGGCAAAGCCCGGCGTCACTCCCCGCGCGCCAATGGTCGTTTTCTGCAGAGGATCATACACTTTTGCCAGGCCAAAATCCACCAGAAACACCTTCCCCTCGGGTGTGATCTTGACATTGGCCGGCTTGACATCGCGGTGGATCACGTTGCGGCTGTGAAGATACGCTAGGGCGTTCAGCACCTGGGCGATCCAATCCAAGGCCCGCGCTTCAGGGATCGGTCCCTGGTCAGCCAGGATCTGATTTAGATCCTCCCCCTCGATGTAGTCCATAACCAGGTACTGGCCCTGGCCGGAGATGGAGAAATAATCGGTCACACGGGGCAAGTTGGCATGTCGCATTTGGTGCAGCAGGCGGGCCTCACGGCCAAACTGTCTCTGGGATTCGGGGGTGACCAGTTGATTTTCCTTGATCGCTACCGGCGTACCAAACCTCAAATCGGTGGCGCGGTAGACAGCTCCCATTCCCCCTTGCCCCAGCAAGGCGTCGATGCGGTAGCGTTCCTGTAGGACCTGTTCGGTGTTTAGTGGCATGGTTCTTCCTCGGTCAACCGCAGGCTTGATTTGGGCCGAGGGCTGCAATACCCTCTACCGTGTAACCCATTCTAGCAAGAACAAAGGTTCCTGTCAACATTTCCCTTAACCCACCTTTTCCTTGTTCCCCGGAATGTTTTCGAGATTAGGGCCATCAGAAACAACGACAAAACTCCTCCCCGTGTGATGATTCCTCAACCCAAAGAGGGGCACACAGGGAATGTTGTCCCCTTATCAGACGCAACGCGGTGTCCAGTTCAGGGTTGTAGATATCGCGATTGCAGACTGGCGCTCTTCGAGTCCAGTTGACAAGGAAAGAAGTTAGTGGTACACTGTGCGTGATAAAGCGTCTAGAGTAACTGAGCATATTAACAAGCCGGAACCTACCTAACGCCTCTACTTCAACTGGTCTACGTTTTGATCGGTCGGGCAAACATACCTGGAAGAGTCTGGCTCTGAAGGGGGTAGATGAAAGGAGGTGGGACTGGAGCATATCTGGTAAGCCTGCTGTACGGAATTCGCGTTCGGCCTCCGTGGCTGAACCGACCATTCCACTTTCCACGAAGGAGTAGGAGGGAAAAAGATGAACGGTATTGTCATCCTGATTATTGGCATTGCAGCTGTTGCCCTGGGCTACGGCTGGTATGCCAGAATGATCAATCGCGACGTCATCCAACCGGATGACAAGAAGGCCACGCCAGCCACGATGTACATGGACGGTGTGGATTTCACTCCAGCCAATCGCAACGTGCTGTTTGGCTACCAGTTCAAGTCCATCGCCGCTCTAGGACCCATCGGTGGCCCGATTGTCGCAGCACAGTGGGGCTGGCTTCCAGGCCTGATCTGGATCATCGTGGGTACCTTCTTTATTGGCTGGGTGCAGGACTATGCCAGTATCGTGGTACCCATGCGCTCAGAGGGGGATACTTTTGGCGCGCTGAGCTACAAGCTCATTTCATCCCGCGCCCGTGGCGTCCTCCTCGTTTTCATTTACCTCTACTTGTTGCTGATCATGGGCGCCTTCGGCCAAGTGATCGGCATCAACTTTATGTCACAACCCGCAGTGCCCTTTGGCATCCTCTCGGTAATCCTGATGGGGCTGCTGGCTGGTCAGATGACCTACAAGTGGAAACAAGACATCATCCTCACCACAGTCGTCACCGTCGTCGTCGCCTTCGTGGGCATCTGGCTGGGGCAGACGGCTTTTGTCAGCGGGATCTTTGAGGGCCTCAACAACGCATTGGGCGAGGGTGGAATCAAGTACTTCTGGTCCATCATCTTTGCCCTCATCTGCTACTGTGGTGCTGTGCTTCCCATCTGGCGATGGGCCCAGCCTACCAACTATGTCTCCTTCTGGGTAATCAGCCTGGGGATGATCGCCGGCGTGCTCGGCATGATCATCTGGGGCTTCCAGGGAGGAGCCACGTTCGGAGACTTTCCAGCTTTCACCGGCTGGTCGGTCGCGGGGTTGGGGCCGTTGTGGCCGATCCTCTTTGTCACCATCGCCTGTGGCGCCATCTCTGGCTGGCACTCCCTGGTCTCTAGTTCAGGGACGGCGCGACAGATCGAAAGAGAGGGCGACGCCCTGTTCGTCGGCGGCGGAGCCATGTGGATGGAGATGGGCGTAGCCGTCATCGCGTTGCTGACAGCCACGGCCGCCACGGGCGGTTGGAACGCCTACAAGGAAGCCTTCGCCTCTGGCAAGTTTGGCGTCTTTGCCGTGGGCTTGGCGACGTTCCTCAGCCACATTGGCATCCCTACAAGCTTTGGCCAACCTTATGGTCTTGTCTTTCTGACGATCATGGGACTCACCATCTGCTATCTGGTGGTGCGCTTCATGCGTGTGGCCAGCGCCGAGTTCCTGGGCGACTCCATCCCGGCACTGAGAAACATCCACATCGGGGCCATCGTGGCCCTGGTTCTCTCCCTCATCGTCATCTGGACCGGTGTATGGCAGACGATCTGGGTGCTCTTTGGCGGAGCCAACCAGATGATGGCCTCTCTGGCCCTGCTGATCATCACCCTGTGGCTGATGTCTCAGGGTAGAAAATACAGCTGGACCTTCTGGCCATTCGTCTTTATGTACATCACCACCATCTTTGCCTTGCTGTATACGGCATTCTTTGTGGCCCTCCCGGCCGTCTTTGAGGGCACACAAGTCACAGGGAACATCATCGCCTTCGTCGTGGGGCTCGTGCTGGTCATCTGCGCCGGCATCCTCGGCTACGATGGTGTGCAAGCCCTGCTGCGCTTCCGGGCCGAGGTGGCCAAGCCAGCCGAAGCGGGAGGTGGGGAGTAATCTGTCGTTCCGCACGGTGGGGAGAGTCTGTGTTCAGGCTCTCCCCCCTTTTCTTGTGATAGGGGAGTTGCCACAGGTTGCCCTGGGTGATTCCCCCACTTCAAGATGAGAGAGTCATGGAATCGGTACGCTTGGAAGTCATCGCGCCCATGTTCCAGGGGATGGGCATCTGCACCGCTTGCGAACTAGTCATGGCCGAGGCCGACCTGGGCGAGCGGCCCACCGAACGTGCCCTGGACGAGTATCCGCAAGAATGGCAAGAAGAGTATCAACGGCTAGCCGACTGGGTCTACGATCTTGCCGACCGCTACGGCGACGAGATTCTAATCAAGGTGATCGATCCTCGAACGCCTGAAGGCTTGCTCAAAAGTTTGCGCCACTGGGTGCGGCAGTACCCTACCTGGGTTGTGAACGGCAAAAAGCGTGCAGTGGGCTGGGATCGTCAGGCGCTGGAAGCTGCTCTTCAGCACCCACAGGAGGAAGGACATGTACAAGCGGATCCTCGTCCCAATGGAGAATGAGAAACATCAGGGGCCAGCCCTGGAGCATGCGCGCGTGCTGGCCCAACAAACGGGAGCCGCGGTCCTTTTGGCGTGGCTGGTGCCCGTCGTCGCATCTGAAGAATACTTTTTCAAACGGGTTCAGGTCGAAGCAGGTTCGTCTGGCGCACAGCGCAAAGCGCAAGGCGAGGCCTATCTCGCTGAGATAATTGAAACCTTCCGCAACGCCGAGGTGGACGCTGCCTCCAGGGTGGTAGTAACGCCCCTGCCCCCAGAACAGGCCATCGTTGACCTGGGCCTGGAGGAGAATGCCGATCTGATCATCATGGCCACGCTGCCTCAGTCAGCCGTGGGGCGTTTTCTGTTCGGCAGTGTAGGGGACAAGGTGCGCCATCGCTCGCCCGTTCCCGTTCTTTTCGTCGGACCGGTTCAGGAGACAAAGGGGAGGGAATAAGAACATGAAGAACCGAACCTTGACCAAACTGACAAAGGACGAGATCCTGGCCGGTCTCAACGAAGCGCTGTTAGCCGAACAGCAAGCGGTGCTTGACTACGACGCCCACGCCCAAGCAAGCGATCGAACGGATATTCGGGAAGCGTTGACAACACTGCGAGATGTAGAGCGCGAACACGCGCTGCGCCTCGCGGTACGTATCACTGCTCTGGGCGGCACGCCGGTCAGCCAGGCAGCAGAGCCCCAACCTGTGGGAGATACGCTGGCAGCCCAGCTGACGCGGGACTTGGAAAGCGAGCAGTGGGCCATCGTCGAGTACGCTCGGCTCGTGGCCGGCATCCTGCACGACACCGAGACAACAGACTTGATGACCGAGTTGTTGATGGACGAAATTCGGCACGCTCGCTGGCTCAAGACGACGCTGCACTCTCTGTCGACCGAGAGGCAGGAAGAATGAAATGGGATAGTGATGGACACAGATTGGCTCGAGCGCTGTCCAGCGCGACTGCGCAAGCTGGCCAAGACACTCGGACAGATTATCTATGGCGCCACGGTATATGAATGGGTCCGAGAACTGCAAAAAGAGCGGGGGATGCGCGAACGGCTGTTCGTGCTGGCCGTGTTTGGCGACCTATTGGGTGTGCCGATCTTGCCGCCGTATTACGCACTTCGCCTGCTGCCTTACGTGGTCCCCACCATAGAAACCTGGCGCTACAGCATGTTGCGCGAACGCGATCTGACCGACCTGTTTGACCAAGAAATCGGTTAATAAATTTTTAGGAGATATAAAAATGTCAAAAAAAGACAGAAAGGAAAAACCGGGCTTTTTAGACACGGCCAAGAGCATCCTGTACGGGATGGCCGGCCACGACATGACCCGCTATGCCCTCAAGACACGAGGCAGCATGGAGCACTTGTTCATTCTCATCACCATGGGCGACCTGTTGGGCATCCCCATCCTGCCGCCCTATTACTCCCTGCGGATTCTGCCCTACGTGGTGCCCCAGATTAGCACCTGGAAGCGCCGCATGCTCCGCGAACGGGATCTGACCGACGCACTCGCGTAGTTGAAGGAGGATACGACTTTGTCACTGGAACGAATCTTTGAAGAAAACCCCGATCGCCGTTACATCATGTTTGGCGGCAAGGGAGGGCTGGGTAAGACGACCTTCTCGGCTGCGACGGCCTATTGGTTGGCCAAGCAAGGCCAGAAGGTCTTGGTCTTTTCGGTGGATCCGCAAGCTTCACTATCCGACATCTTTCAGCGGGACATTTTCGGCCAAGGCGCAGTGGAGATCATACCCAATCTCTACGCCCAAGAGATCGACGCCGACCGTCGGATCGGCCGATACCAAGATGAGATCCGGGCCAAGATCTTGGATATGTATGGTCTGGAGGAAGTGCCAGAGGAGATCGAGAACTATATCCAGGCCGCGGCCGCGGAACCGGCCATGGAGGAAAGCGCCATCTTTGACGCTGTGGTGGACATCGTGGTCAGCGCCGAGTACGATTATTACATCTATGATCTGGTGCCGCTGGGCCACGCCCTCTACTACCTGAGTATGGCTAGCGTCTATGACGAGTGGATCGACAAGATCACCGCGTTGCGGTCAGAGATGGAAGAGTACTCTCAAGTCGCGGCCGTGATGCAGCGCGAGCAGGAATTAGAAGAGGATGCCATCCTACGCGAGTTACAATACATCAAGCAGCGCATCAACAAGTCGTCGGGCATCCTGACCGACCGAAAGCGCACCGCCTTCTTTTTCGTGGTCATCCCCGAGGAGATGGCCATTCTCGACACCAAAAAGGCAGCGGGGCTCTTTGCCAAGTACAACGTACCTCTGTCGGGCTATATTGTCAACCGGGTTATCCCCGAGTCGCTGGCCCAGCAATCGATCCCTGAGTACCTGCATCACCGGCTAGAGATGCAGGAGAAGCACCTGGGGACAATCCGCCGCGAACTGGGCGATGAGGTATTATCCTATATCCCCGAATTCGAGCGGGACATCACCGGCCTGACGATGATCGAAAAGATGGCCAACGAGATGTTTGGAGGATAAGAATCGTGATAGAGAAGAATACAGCCCAATTCCTGGCA
>JASFTJ010000028.1:0-10072 GCA_050053615.1 Anaerolineae bacterium
AACCAGTTGTGCAACGTCTATGGGCTGGACACGATCTCTACCGGGCTGACGATCGCCTGGGCCATGGAGTGCTTCGAGCGAGGGCTGCTGAGCGGCGACGACACGGATGGCCTGCTCCTCCATTTTGGCAACGCCGACGCGATGACGGCCCTAGTCCACCAGATCGCCCACCGGCAGGGGTTCGGCCATCTCCTGGCCGAGGGCTCTTGGCGAGCGGCGAGCCAAATCGGCCGGGCAACGGAGAAGTACGCCATGCAGATCAAGGGCCAAGAGATCCCGCCCTCATATGATCCACGTACCCGATTCGCCCTCGGCTTGGGGTATGCAACCTCGCCAACGGGAGCCGACCACATGCACAGCTTCAAGGATCACTACAGCGTTTCAGAGGGCCGGATCGCCGGGCTGCGGTCGTGGGGCATCCTGGAGCCTGTAGCCATGGACAGCCTTGGGCCGGAGAAGGTACGCATCGCCAAGTACTATGTGGATTGGCAGGTGTTCCGCAACTGCCTGGGAATGTGCATGTTTCTGCCCTATGGTGACGAACAGCTCCGCGACATTGTGCAAAGCGTGACCGGCTGGAATAGCACGGTGTTTGAACTCATGAAGGTGGGTGAGCGGGCGCTGGCCATGGCCAATGCCTTTAATTACCGTGCCGGGTTCAGACCTCAAGATGACGCAGCGCCCTGGCGCTTCTCCCTGCCCATCGAGGCCGGCCCGGCCCAGGGCGCCAGGCTGTCCGCTGAGGAACTCGTTCAGGCTCGCCAACTGTACTATGAAATGTGCGGCCGCGAACCGGAGACTGGCGCGCCCACCGCCGCCAGGCTGCATGAGCTGGGGATCGGTTGGGTCAACGAATTGCTCTGAAAGAACGGTCTCGCAAGCGATTGCCTGAATCGTAGAGGCATGGCATAATCGGTCTATCGCGCTCGCACCGCGAGACGAAGCGAGGCCGCCAACCATGACAGAGGAGACAGGCGTACCTTTCCTGTCGACAAAACTCCATATCCCGCCGCGGCGTCCAGGCTTGGTGTCCCGGCCGCGCCTGGTGGCGCGCTTGGACCAGGCATTGAGTTCACAGCACCGGCTGACGCTGGTTTCGGCCAAGGCCGGCATGGGCAAAACGACACTGGTAAGCGACTGGCTGCACCGTCAGGAGCGGCCGGCCCAATGGCTCTCCCTCGACGAGAGCGATAGCGACCCCCGACGCTTTGTCAGCTATCTCCTGGCGGCATTGGGACAGGCGGGCCTCCAGAGCAAAATGAACCACTTGGAAGCGCCCCAGTTGCCCCCCATGGAAGCCCTGGTTACAGAACTGATCAACGAGGTAGCCAGCATCGGGAAGCCGTTCCTGCTTGTGCTCGACGACTACCATCTCATCCAAAACGAGTGGATCCACCAGGCGGTCGGCTACCTGGCCACGCTCAGCCGGCCGGGAGGGAAAAGACGGATCGAGGGCACGCTTGCCCCACTTCAGGAGCATCGTGAGTAGCAACGATACTTCCCCGTGTTCCTAACTTTCAGCCCGCCAGGAACCATTGGCCCAGAAACTGGCTCATCTCCCGGCAATCCACGAAACAGAGGCGCTCATTCGCTCCACTGTTCCAGAGTGTTCTGGTTCTCTCGCTCTTGCGAGATCGCCAGATCTCACGCTTCCGGGCTAGATTCAGCAATCCAGGCCGAGCAGATCGGAAAGGTTGGGCGCCCTGAACCCCAGACTCACGCACGCCCACATATTGGAATGATTGAATCATGCCTTGCGCCGCTGCCGAGTCATCTCTCAGCCATTGCGCAGCAGCAGTGGCAGGTAGACAAGGCCGGGCCACACCAGGCGGCCGTGGATATCCAGGTACTTGCTCCAGCTCGTGCGGGGACGCTGGTGTGTCCAGGGCACCAGGTAATCGGGCTGCCCGGCGGCGACGGCCGGTTGGACACGCGAATTGTCGTCACTGGGTCCGACGATTTCGAATTGGGTGCCCTGGGTCATGTCGGTGAATACCAGTCGGCCCCCGATGCCAGATGATCCACTCAGATTGTTGTACTCCTGCTCCCAAACGACGAGGTACTTGCCCGCTGCCGGGTTACAGGCAATGGCGGGCAAAGTCTCCCATAGGGTATTCTCGCTGATGTGCAGCACGTTGGCCACCGTCCCGGTGCCATCGACAAAGCGGCCATAGATGTCCCAATGCGTCCCCTGATCGGATTGCCAGGCCACGAAGTACTGGTTGGCGGTATGGCAGGCCGCAACGGCCGGCTCTGTCTCTGGATCGGGCCAGGTGGCAACGTTGAACTCCCCTCCGCCCAAGGCGTTGCCGTTGGCTTCCAGCCGCGTGGCATAGATGTCCGATTCATCCGAGTAGGTGACCAGGTATTCGTTGCGGGCCAAGTTGTAGGCCACATCGGGGTCACGCCGGTCCTCCGTGGCATGGTCGGCAATGGGAAAAGCGGAATCGGGGAACCCGCCGCCGTCGGCATAGACCCGCCGTCCTGAGACGGTGTATGGATTGTAGAGTGCAGAGTTGTACCAGATCACCAGGAACTCGTCCCAGTCCGGGTTCTCATTGTAGACGATTCTGGGCCACCATTGGTCAGAGCCCCAGTTGCAGATGAAAAACTCAACCAGGCTGGGGTCAGGTCCGTCCCAGGGGACAAAGCGCCCATTGATATCATAGTCGCTGCCGTCCCCATAGTAGTCATACTGCCAGACTATGAGGTAGCGGTCGTACTCTGGATCGTAGGCCACGCTGGGTTGGGACTGATGGTTGGATCCGTAGCCGATGGGAAAGGCGTCGAGGAGCTCGCCATGCCCGCTGATGCGCCGGCCCCAGATGTCCCGCTCACCCGTGCTCCACGAGGTCTCCCAGACGACCAGATACTCGTCGTGTTTCCAGTTGTAGGCAACGTCCGGAAGCGTCTGAACTTCGTCCGATACGTAGATAGGAATGTCGGGGCTGACGACGGGCGTCGCGGCTGTGGACCCTGCCGTCCGGCTCGCCGTCGCGCCGGGCCCGGTGGCCCGCACCGGCAGTCCCGTGCCGACGATCAGAAGAAGAAAGGTGACGAGCAAGGACAGACGTTTAGCTCTTCTTCGCATTGTTCCTCCTTTGGGTACGAAGGACCCGAGGCCCCTGCCTTCAAGAGGGCCACTTGCCTGGATCCAGGCAGCGTGATACAGATCCCTGACCCGAATGAAATCTACTGCTCTCTCAGTACCAAGGGCAAGTAGATACAGTTCCCTACGAGCACGTTGCCGAGCAACTCGGCCTGCACGCCTGGCTCGACCGTGAGGTCGTAGAGCCGGAACCCGGCGACGCGCGCGCCGTCGGCTCTGACAACGGCGCTGTGCAGGTAGGTGGACGACGGGCCGGCGAGCGACTCGAGCCGCACGGCCCCGTCTACCGAGACGCTTTCGTCATATTGGCCCGGACAGACGATGACCTGGTCTGCCGCATTCGATGCAGCCAGTGCTGCTGCCACGGTGGTGTAGACGTGGCTGCCGTCGACGCAGGGTATGCCGTCGCCTGACACGACGCGCACCTGCGGTGCAGTGGCGTCGAGTGCCCGGCGAGACACACCGCCCGCCTTCTGTGAGATAGATAGCCGCGAGCCGTCGGCCGAGATTTCGAAGGCATAGATCGCGCCCTCGCGCATTAGCCCCTCGTCAAAGGATGACCAGCTCTGGCCGCCGTCGCGTGTCTCGTACACCTGGCCGCCGTAGGTACCATAGAAGAGGTGGCGGGGATCGAGTGGATCCTGGGCGAGCTGGTAGTAACCGTCCTCGAAACCGACGCCGTGGGTGCGCATTTTGGTCACGTATAGGTTGTTGCTGCGCTCGTACCAATGGGTCCCGCCGTCGGGCGTGACGAACACGCCTGCGGGAAAAGCGGCCAGGGTCATCTCGTCGGGGTTTTCAGGGTTGATCTCGATGCCCGTGATCGCCTGCCAACCGTCGGGGTAGTCGGCTGCGGGTGCCCAGTTGAGGCGGCCAGGTGTGCTGGTGGGCGAGCGCCAGAGGCTCTGCACGCCGTCGTTGGTGCCGGCCCACAGATAGTCGCCGTTTTCCTCCACCAGCAGGCTATAGACGTAGCGGTTGCCCAGCCCGGTGTTGGCCGGCAGCCAGGTATCCGCGCCGTCCTCAGAGCGGTAGACGCCATAGCCATAGATGCCCAGATAGAGGTTATCGGGGTTGGCGGGATTGGCGACCAGGGCATAGTAGCCGTTGCGCGCCGGGTCGGGCAGGGTAAAGCCGGGCAGTCCAAAGTTGCTTTCCTGCCAGCTTGCGCCCCTATCAGTCGATTTAAAGACACCGCCGGGGAAGGACGTGGCGTACAGCGCCCCGGGCACGGCGAGGAGCTGGATGGCGTGAATCTCGGCCTTCGGCCCGTGCGAACCTTGCCACAGCAGGGTGTGATCCAGCTTGATGGCTGCCGTATGCACGCCGCCCCCAAGAGTGGCCGCATAGAGCTGGCTGTCGCCAATCGCCACGGCAGATATGCCAAGCGGTGGGCCACCGGACTGCGCTGCCCACGTCTGACCATCGTCGGTGCTGAGATAGACCTGATCATCGGCAGCGGCATAGATGGCACCGGGCACGAAGGCAAAGCCCTTGCCTACGACGCCGGCCAGGCGCTTTTGCCACGTTTGCCCGCCGTCGGTGGAGCGGTAGATGCCTGGCTCGTCGTCGCCGTCGGGCAGGCCGGGCGGCCGCATATAGTCAGGAAAGCTGCCAGAGCAGGCGCCGGCCCACAACATGCCGGTGCCCGGCTCCCATGCCATGGCGTTGAACCCGACCTTCGGCAATCCGCTGGTGACGACCTGCCACGTCTGGCCATAGTCGGTGGAGCGGTAGAGGCCATAGATGTGGGTCGAGGCCAGGAGCAGGCCAGGCTGATCGGGGGAGACGGCGAGGCTGATGGCGACGCGCGGCAGGGTCCCCGTCACGTCTGCGTGCCCGCCGCGTGTGACACGAAAGAGGGAGCCGTCGGCTCCATAACCACCCTGCTTGAACGCCGACACATAGACTGCGTCGCTTTGGTGGGGGTCAATGACCAGCGCCTGCATGCGGCTGTACTCGTCGCCGGCATGGAAACGACGCCACCAGTGCGCGCCGCCGTCGGCCGATTGCCACAAGGTAGGCTCGGTGCGGTCGGTGGCATAGATCGTCTGCGGATCGTGGGGGTCCACAGCGAGGACCGCCGCCGAGGCCGGCGCTTCTGGCAGCAGGGTCCAGGTAGCGCCACCGTCGACCGTCTTCCAGGTGCCGCCGCCCCAGGCACCGGCGTAGGCCACGTCGGGATCGGTGGGATCGGCAGCAAAGGCGTGGATGGTGGTGAAGGTCAGGTCGTTGTTGAGGGGGGACCAACTGCTGCCGGCGTCCGTGCTGGTGTAAAGCCGGCCCGGCGTGCCGGTCTGGCCGACGTAGAGATTGTCCCCAGACACCGGCTCTGCTGCCAGACCGCGCAAGACGGCGCCCGCAGGCAGGCCGTTGTTCGCCTGTGTCCAGGTGCCGCCACCATCGTTGCTACGCCACAGGCCGCTGAGCCGCGTGGTGGCATAGGCCCGGTCGCCGTCGCGGGGATCGTAGAGCAGGTCGTTTACCTCGTCACCTGGATCTTTCAGATGCAGTGCTGACTGCCACACCTCGGTGCCGGGATCAAGGCGATAGACCGTCAGATCGCTCTTGTCAAAAGCCAATACCGTGGCAGGTGTCCCGCCGTCGGTCGCCAGGCGGGTGACGTAGGCAAGCTCGTTACCCTGACTGATATAGTTCATGCGTTCCCAGATGGGCGGATTGCCGGGCCAGCGGGTGTGGACGCCGCTGCCGTTGGTGGCTGCACGGATGATGCCATTCGCTTCGACCATCTGGTAGACTGTAAGCAGGTTCAGGTTGGGCGCGGCATCGGACCAGGTGAGGCCGCCGTCGTCGGAGCGGACCAGGCGCGGCTGGCCCGGCTGCCAGCCAAGCCCGGCGTACACCGTGTCTGGCTGGATGGGGTGGAAGGTGAGGGCCTGCGCTTCGGCCTGAAAGCCGAGCGATGGCGCCTGCCACGTCTGTCCATAATCGGTGGAGCGCAGGATCGGCGTGTCGGGTGCGCGGTACACGGCCACCAGCACCCGATTGGGGCTGTGGGGATCGACGGCGATGGCCGGAAACTGGACATCGGCACCGGGTGCCAGCAGCGTCCTGCCGTCCTGCGCCGCAGGCATCAGGGGGACCTGGGCCCAGGTCTCGCCGCCGTCGTCGCTCACGTAAAAGTACTGGCTGTCGGCGCCCAGGTAGAGACGCTGCGGGTCCGTGGGGTCGATGGCGATCTGGCGATGGTGCTGAAAGAGATCGTCGCCGATCAAGCGCCACCCCTCGCCGCCGTTCACCGTCTTGTACAAGCCACCGATGGTCGTAGCGTACATGGTCTCGGGATCGGTCGGGTCGAGGGCCGTGCCGTAGCTGTTGCCCAGAACGGTGCCCTGGTGGCGCAGGCCGTTGACCTCGAACCAATTGCGCCCGCCGTCTACCGATTTGATCATGCCACCCGAATAGGTACCGGCGTACATCGTCTGCGGATCATCCGGCGCGAAGGCGTGCTCGTAGAAGAAGGTATAGACGGCGGATTTGAAGGTTTCGTCCAGCCTATGCCAGGTTGCGCCGCCGTCGTCCGAGTAGAATACGCCATTGTAGCCGAGGGCATAGATCTGTTGTGGATCGGCGGGATGGAGTGCCAGGCGGGTGATGGGTTGGTTGGGAGAGACGTCGTCGAGCATGTGCCAGTGGGCGCCACCGTCGGTGGACTTGAACACGTTCCCTGACAAAAAGATGTCGTCATCCACGCAGCCAACACCGGCGTAGAGGATCTGCGGATTCGTCGGATCGACGACGAGGTGGCTGACGGTCAGGTCGGCGAGGCCCTCGTTGATTGGGAACCAGGAGTCACCGCGATCGTTGGACTTCCAGATGCCAAAGCCGACAGGGCCGGGGTTGCCGACCCCACAAAAGTCGCCGATGCCGGTGGTGAGGTAGACCACGTCCGGGTTTGTGGGGTCAAAGGCCAGAGAGCTGATAAAGCCGTTGTCCCGGTCGTTGGCCGGATCCAGGTCCAGCACTTTTTGCCAGGTGGCGCCGCGATCGGCAGAGAGGTAGAGCCGTCCGTCACAGCCTGTGTAGTCGCCCGTGCCGGCAAAGAGCCGGTCACCATCGGATGGATCGACCTCCAGGGTCCAGATGGCATCGTCCAGATCGGTATAGTTCCACAGCAACGTCCAGGTGGTGCCACCGTCGTGGGTGACATAGATGCGCCCGTTGGCCGTGCCTGCGTACAGCGTGTTCTTGTCCAGCGGGTCCATGGCCAGCCCAAAGACGTTCATGGGGCTGATGCCGCCGGCGCCGGCGGGGCCGCTGATCTCGTGCCACGTCTGCCCTGCGTCCGTGCTCTTGACTACGCCGCTGCCTGTGTTCGAGCTGACGATCAGGGTGTTTGGATCGTCGGGGTCGAATCGGATGCGGCGAATGTACTCCAGCCAGGGACCATTGGTCTGGGTCCAGCGGTCGAGGCGGTCTGCGGGCTGGCAGGCGAGGGCGCACATCCCGCCGCAGTCGACACCGCTTTCACCCTGGTCGATGTCCCACGCGCGGTTGGCGCAGCAGTCCTGAAGCGGGCAGGAGCCGCCGCAGTCTATGCCGGTCTCGTCGCCGTTCTGTGCGCCGTCGTAGCAGCGAGGGCTGGCACTGTAGAGGTAGATATCGTCAAAGCGGGCGCCGTCGGCGGCAAAGGCTTCCAGGCTGATGCTGCCGAGCAGGGAACCTTCGTCGCCGTCGGTGTAGGACAGGATGACGTTGTCATCTATGCTGATGGTGATCTGATGGCCGACGGCGTCGATACGAACGTCGTGCCAGGTGGTGCCGATGTTCAGTCTGGCATCGGCGAGGTCCTGGGGCGTGCCGCTGCGCTCGGTCCACAGGACCACGCGCCTTGCTTCCAGCCGCAGGGCATAGCTATTGAGCCCCTGAGCGCGAAAGTAGAGGTTGACGTCGCTGTTGACGCGGCGCACGCGCAGGAACCACGCAATGTCGCTGGCCCAGGCTGTGGAGGCGTGGGACTGCTGGGTCGGGTGCCACACGTGGTTGCTTCCCTCGGCAATGATCTCCCACGATGCCGGGTCATAGTGCCAGTTCTGGGCGGCGCCGTCCTCGAAATCTTCCTCCACGAGGATGATGCCACAATCCTGGGGACAGGTCGGCATCGTCTCGCCGGGATCACAGATGCCATCACCGCAGGTGCCTGCCGCCGCGTGTACATGCGGCGGTAGGCAAAGAATCAGTATGAAGATCAACAGAGAAATCAGCAAGGCTGCGTTCGAATCTGGTGCGACGGGGTGAGTCTCTTCGATCGTGCAGCCTGATTTCCAGGTCGGAACTATGTGCTGCCTGTGGTACAACATCTTGGTTGTCCCCTTTCCTATCGGTCAATGTCGCGCCCGCTCTGCTTCACAAACCGATGCTATCCTTGTCGCATGCCCCGCGCTATCAGTCTATGGGGCATTCTCCCTATACAGGACAAAAAAGAACCCCAGCCGAACCGCTTGTGAACAGCCATACCTCAGTTGTTTCGGTGCAGCAGCGGCACGTAGACTAGGCCGGGCCACACCAGCCGGCCGTGAATATCTACGTAACTCGTGCCTTCGCGCTCGTGCGACCAGGCCACCAGGTACTCGGGCGACCCGGCGGTGACGGCCGGCGCATAGCGCCTATAGCCGTTGTAGGGAGAGACGATGCGGAACTGGTCGTCCTGCGTCTTGTCGGCGTGCACCATTCGCCCCCAAACTCCCAAATCGGCGGGCCAGAGCCATTGCTCCCAGACGACGAGGTACTGGTGGCCTCGCGGGTTGCAAGCGACATCCGGCAGCCCTTCGTAGTGGGCACTGTCGCTGATGTGCAGTACGTCGTCCACCGCCCCTTCGCCGCTGACAAAGCGCCCATAGATGTCCCAGTTACTACCGGCATCAGACGCCCAGGTTACAAAGTACTGGTCCGCGGTATGGCAGGCTGCAATGGCGGGAGTACTCTCCCAATCGGGCCAGGTCGCGATGCTGAACTCGCCCCCACCCAGGGGATCGCCGTTGGCCTCCAGGCGCGTAGCATAGACGTCATCCCAGCTGTGATAGGTGACGAGGTACTCGTTGCGGGCCAGGTTATAGGCCACATCCGGGGCTACACGATCTTCCGTGGCGTGCTCGGCGATGGTAAAACCGCCGCCGGGGAAGCCCGTGCCGTCGGCATAGATCCGCCGTCCCGAGACGGTAGATGGCAGATCGGTCAGCGGCGAGTCGTACCAGACCACCAGGAACTCGTCCCAGTCCGGGTGCTCGTTGTAGGCCACCTTTGGGCGATGTTGCCGGGACAGCCAGGAGCAGATGGGGAACTCGGCCAGGGCGTCGTCGGCCAACTCGTCGAGCTGCACCGGCTCGCCAAGGAGGCGCTCGATGAGGCTGTCGCCCACCCGCACCCGGTAGCTGAGGTTGGGCAAGGGGGGCACGCCTTCGCCCGGCTTGCGCTCGTACTCGACCATCAGGCTCAGCCACAGCCGCAGCTCGCAGATGCGCACGGCCTCGGGCTGGATGTCCACGCCGTAGAGGTTCCGCTCGATAGAGCCCCGCTTCAGGTCATAGTCGTAGTTGCGCCGCCGCACCCGGGCCTGGCCATAGAGGCGCACGTCGAGCAGCTTGGTCAGGGCCACCATCTCGTAGAGCATGCCCAGCAGGAAGGCGCCCGAACCCACCGCCGGATCGAGGGCTCGTAGCGTCTCGATCAGTCCCCGCAGCAGCCGGGCCTGGGGCTCGGTGATCGTCATCTGCAGGTGGGCCACCTCCTCGGGCGTCAACTGCTCGGCCGGGCCGATCTGCATCAGGGCCTCAATGTCTCCGGCGTCCAGGCCGCTCTCGGCGGCCAGGTACTCCTTCAGGGCCTGGCGGCACATAAAGTGCACGATGACGCGCGCCGTGTAGAACGAGCCGGTGGCCTTGCGGCGATCCTCGCCCCGCTCCAGGCCGAGCACCAGGTTCTCAAAGACCTGGCCCAGCATCT
>JASFTJ010000029.1:0-10060 GCA_050053615.1 Anaerolineae bacterium
TGACAAACAACTTATGGGTAATCACCAGGCGGTTCGACGCCGCCTGCTTTTTGCTCTAAACCCAGATCGTGGCTGCTCGCGGTCCGCGATCTCGATTTGACAAATCATTCGACTTGTGGTATAAAGATGCAACTTTTCGGGGCTCTGGCCTATGGCTGGCCCCAAGCAAACGAGGGACTATCGAGATGTCTCAAAGTCTATACCTTATCCCAAGCGCTGTTATTGTTCTGGTACTCGTTGAGCTCCTTAGCATTAAGGAGCGATTGGCGGTTGGGAGGGTTTCGGCATAGCCGTACACACACCTAGGGCAAGAGCCTCCCAACCGGGAGGCTTTTTTCTTTGCCCTGGGCCGAACAGGATTGGAAAGGGTAACATGCAAGCAATGATGGTTATCTCCAGCAGGGTCGTTATTCGCCTGATTCTCATCTTGCTCCTGGTCATCCAGGAGCCATTGGCGGTTGGGAGGTAGCCCCGCAGATAGCAAGCACACAGTTTGAGTGCAAGAGCCTTCCAACAGGAAGGCTCTTTTTCATTGTCAAGTATGGTCACATGAGGAGAGATTGCAATGAAAAGTGATGCCGTCAAGCAAGGTGTGGAGCGAGCGCCACACCGGTCGTTGCTCCGGGCGCTGGGCTGCACCGATCGCGAGATCGACCAGCCCTTCGTCGGCGTGATCAACTCCTATAACGAGGCGATCCCCGGCCACCTGAACCTACGGCAGGTCGCCGACGCGGTCAAGGCCGGGGTGCGCACCGCCGGCGGCACCCCCTTCGAGATGAACACCATCGGCGTCTGCGACGGCCTGGCTATGAACCATCCCGGCATGAAATACTCACTGGCCAGCCGGGAACTCATCGCCGATTCGGTCGAGATCGTGGCCCAGGCCCATGCCTTTGATGCCCTGGTGCTGATTCCCAACTGCGACAAGATTATCCCTGGCATGTTGATGGCCGCGGCCCGGCTGAACCTCCCTGCCATCTTTGCCAGCGGCGGGCCGATGCTGGCTGGCCGCCTGGACGGCCGCGCCGTGGACCTGGCCGACGTGTTCATGGCTGTCGGGGCCGTGACGCGCGGCGAGATGACCGAAGCCGCTCTGGACCGCCTGGAGCGGACCGCCTGCCCCGGCTGCGGCTCGTGCGCGGGCATGTTCACCGCCAACACCATGAACTGCCTCACCGAAGCGCTGGGCATGGGCCTGCCTGGCCATGGGACCATTCCGGCGGCCCACGCCGATCGAGTCGCGCTGGCCAAAGAGGCCGGGATGCGAGTCATCGACCTACTGGCCCGCGACATCAAGCCATTGGATATCTTGACCCCTGCTGCGTTCCGCAACGCCTGTGCCGTGGACATGGCCCTGGGCGGCTCGACCAACTCGGTGTTGCATCTACTGGCCGTAGCCCACGAGGCTGGCGTCGAGATTCCGCTGCGCGAGGTGAACGAGTACAGCGCCCGCACGCCGCACCTCTGCAAAATGAGCCCGGCGGCTGGCGGACACCACATCGAGGACCTGGACCAGGCAGGCGGTATCCCGGCGGTCATGCGTCGCCTGCTGGCCGGCGGCCAGCTCGACGGCGACGTGCCGACCGTGACCGGCCACACTCTGGCCGAGAATCTGGCTTCAGCTGGCGTGCTGGACGATTCGGTCATCCGGCCCCTCAACGCACCCTACTCGCCGCGCGGCGGGCTGGCGATCCTGTTCGGCAGCCTAGCCCCCGACGGCGCGGTGGTCAAGCAAGCAGTCGTCGCGCCGGAGATGCGGCAGCACACTGGCCCGGCCCGCGTGTTCGAGTCGGAGGAGACAGTCACAGCAGCCATCCGGGCTGGTGAGTTTGAAGAAGGAGACGTACTGGTCGTCCGCTACGAAGGACCCAAGGGCGGCCCCGGGATGCGCGAGATGCTAACGCCCACGTCGCTGCTGTCGGGCATGAGCTTGGACGGCAAGGTCGCCTTACTGACCGACGGGCGATTCTCCGGCGCGACCCGTGGCGCAGCCATTGGGCACATCTCGCCCGAAGCCGCCGAGCGCGGCCCGCTGGCCATCGTCCGCGACGGCGATCCGATCCGCATCGACATCGACAACCACCGTCTGGACTTGGACTTGCCCAAAGATGAAATCGCCCGCCGCCTGGCCGACCTGCCGCCCTGGCAGCCTGCGGTCCGGAGCGGCTACCTGCACCGCTACGCCCAGATGGTCACGTCGGCCAGTACGGGGGCCGTGTTTGGGTATTAGATACTGGGTATTGGGTATTCCAATACCCAGTATCCACCTTGAAAGGGGAGGATAACTATGAAACTAATGGGAGCCCAAGTCGTCTGGGAGAGCCTGGTCCACGAAGGGGTTGAGACCATTTTCGGCATATCGGGCGGGGCCGTGATCCACCTGTACCACGCGCTGCCCGACTATCCCATCCATCACGTGTTGATGCGCCACGAGCAAGGCGCAGCCCACGCCGCCGATGGTTATGCCCGCGCCACGGGCAAGGTCGGCGTCTGTATTGCCACCTCCGGGCCGGGCGCGACCAACCTGGTCACCGGCTTGGCCACGGCCTATATGGACTCGTCGCCGGTGGTGGCCATCACCGGTCAAGTGGGTACGTCTGTGATCGGCACCGATGCCTTCCAGGAAGTGGACATCACGGGCATCACTTTGCCCATCACCAAGCACAACTACCTGGTCACCGACATTGAGGAGTTGCCCGCAGTGCTCAAGGAGGCCTTCCAGATCGCTCGCACTGGGCGACCGGGGCCGGTCTTGATCGACATCGCCAAGGACGTTCAAGCTTCTCAGGTAGAGTATAAATATCCAGACGAGGTGTCTCTGCCCGGCTACCGCCTCCCGGAGAAAGACTTTGCCTCGCCGCTAGGGCAGATGGCTCAAATGCTCAACGAGGCCGAAAAGCCGCTCATCATCACCGGGCACGGCGTGGTGCTTGCTGGCGCCGAGGATGCTCTGCTGGAATTGGTCGAGAAGGTCAAGGCGCCGGTGGTTACCACGCTTCTAGGCATCGGCGCCCTGCCCGAGACGCACCCCCTGTGTCTGGGCATGGCCGGCATGCACGGCGAGGCATATGCCAACAATGCGCTTTGTGAGGCGGACCTGATCGTCTCGCTGGGCAGCCGCTTTGACGACCGGCTCACCGGCCCAGTCAGCCAGTTCGCCCGTGGGGCGCGCATCGTCCACGTGGACGTGGACCCGGCCGAGATTAACAAAAACGTAGCGGTCGATCTGGCTGTGATCGGCGACCTGCAAGCTGTCCTGCCAGCGCTTGTTCCCCTGGCCGAAACGGTCGACCGTCCAGCCTGGCTGGCGCGTATCCAGGAATGGCGCAGCGATTCGGCCAAGCGCGATATCTTGGGACAAGAGACCGACGACCTGGTGCCCCAGTACGTCGTACGCCAGCTTTGGTATGCCACAGAGGGCAATGCACTGATGGTCTCGGATGTAGGTCAGAATCAAATGTGGGAAGCTCAGTATTTCACGCACCTCCGGCGGCGCGCGCTGCTCTCCTCCGGCGGGTTGGGGACGATGGGCTTTGCCCTGCCGGCGGCCATCGGCGCGCAGATGGGACTGCCTGGTGAGCAGGTGTGGGTCACGGCCGGCGACGGCGGCTTCCAGATGAACATCCAGGAGCTAGCAACCGTCGTCCAGGAAAAGTTGCCCATCAAAATGGCCATTTTGAACAACGGGTACCTGGGCATGGTGCGCCAATGGCAGCAGCTCTTTTTCGAAGGCCGTTACTCTGGCACGCCGCTGTTGGGACCGGATTTTGCCAAGGTGGCCGAAGCCTATGGCATCCCCGGCCTGACAGTGCGTGAGAAGGGTGAGGTCGAGCCGGCCATCGCCCAGGCCGTCGCTGCCGAGGGGCCGTTCCTGATCGATTTCCGCATCGTCCAGGAGGAGAATGTGTATCCGATGGTGGCCCCAGGGGCGCCGGTCTATGACATGATCCGCCGACCCGAGGCCGTAAAACGGTAGAGGAGGAGAAAATATGGAAAAGCATACACTCGTAGCCTTGATGGAAAATAGGCCTGGCGTGCTTAACCGGGTCTCGAGCCTGTTTCGCCGTCGCAACTACAACATCGAGAGCCTGAGCGTCGGTCACAGCGAGTCGCTCGGCATCTCGCGCATGACCATCGTTGTCAACGGCGACGAGCGCATCGTCGAGCAGGTGGTCAAACAACTCGAAAAGCTGATCAATGTCACGGATGTGATCAATGTCAGCGCTGATCCGATAGTGAGCCGCGAGTTGGCATTGATCAAAGTCAAAGCCGTTCCCGGCAGCCGTTCGGAGATCATGGAACTGGCCCATGTCTTTCGCGCCAGGGTGATCGACGTGGCTGCCGCTTCGCTGACGGTCGAGATCACCGGCCCAGAGGATAGGGTGAACTCGTTGATCGGGTTGCTGCAACCTTACGGCATCGAGGAACTGGCGCGAACCGGCCGCGTGGCCATGGTGCGCGGTGGCAACGGGAGCAACGAGCAGCACTGACAAGGAGAGAGAACAAATGGCCAAGATCGATTTTGGTGGAGTCATCGAAGAGGTTGTTACGCGGGACGAGTTCCCGCTAGAGAAAGCGCGTGACGTGCTGAAAGATGAAGTGGTTGCGGTTCTGGGCTACGGCGTGCAGGGTCCGGCCCAGGCTTTGAACATGAAGGACAACGGGATCAACGTCATCGTCGGCGGTGACCCCGAGCGCAAACGCTCGTGGAACAAGGCGCTGAACGACGGCTGGGTGCCCGGCGAGACGCTGCTGCCCTGGGAGGAGGCAGTGGCCCAGGGGACCATCATCCAGTACCTGGTCTCCGACGCGGCGCAGATGATGTTGTGGCCAACCATCGAGCCTTGCCTCAAAAAGGGCGACGCCCTCTTCTTTTCGCACGGCTTTGGCATCGTCTACAACGACCAGACCGGCATCGTCCCGCCCGAGTACGCAGACGTCATCCTGGTCGCACCCAAGGGCTCAGGGGCCAGCGTGCGGGCGAACTATCTCGCCGGTAGCGGCATCAACAGCAGTTTTGCCGTGCACCAAGACTACACCGGGCGCGCGTTGGAGCGGACCCAGGCCGTGGGCATCGCCATCGGATCGGGCTATCTGTTCCCCACCACGTTCGAGCACGAAGTCTGTAGCGACCTGACCGGCGAGCGGGGGGTGCTGATGGGCGCGCTGGCGGGCATCATGGAAGCACAATACAACACGCTCCGCGCCCACGGCCACAGCCCCAGCGAGGCGTTCAACGAGACGGTCGAGGAGCTGACGCAGAGCCTCATCCGCCTGGTCGACCAGAACGGCATGGACTGGATGTACGAGAATTGCAGCGCCACGGCGCGGCGCGGCGCACTGGACTGGCGGCATCGCTTCCGCGAGGCGGTGACGCCCGTATTCGACGATGTGTACGAGAGCGTCGTTTCCGGCGAGGAGACGCGCATCGTGCTGGCGGCCAACAGCGCGCCCGACTACAAGGAAAAGCTGGACGAGGAGCTGCGCCGGATGCGCGAGTCGGAGATGTGGCAGGCAGGCGCGGCGGTGCGCTCGCTGCGCCCCGACCAGTGGGGGCAGTAGGGGATGCCTGCCGCCGTGCCGTTCATCAGCCTGGAGGACGTGTCGGTCCGCCTGCGCGATGGGCGGGCGCTGCGCCACGTCCACTGGCAGATCCGCAGCGACCAGACCTGGGCCGTCGTCGGCCCGAACGGTGGGGGCAAGTCCACGTTGATGAAGGCGCTGTGCGGCCGGGCGCCGGTCGCCGGCGGCCGGATCGTCTACCACTTTGCGGACAACGGCAGGCCGCCGCAGGATCAGATCGCCTACGTGGCTTTTGACGCGCAGATGCGGGCCGCCCAGCGCGAGGGGGTGTATCACCAGGCCCGCTGGAACGCTGGCATCGATCCCGGCTCGCTGTCGGTGGCCGACTATCTCTCGGAGGGGCGAGTGCAGGAGCGCAATCCCTACCAGGTGACAAACCAACGGCCCGATCCCGCGTTGTTTCTGGCGCACCGGCAGCAGGTCGTCGAGCTGCTGGGCATCGAGGCGTTGCTGGACCGGGGCCTGTGGCAGGTGTCCAACGGCGAGCGGCGCAAGGTCAAGCTGGCCGAGGCGCTGCTCAAACAGCCCAGGCTGCTCATCCTGGACAATCCCTTCACCGGCTTGGATGCCGGCTTTCGGGCCAGGCTGGCGGCGCTCATCGGCGGCTCGTTGCCGGGCGAAACGTGCGTCGTCGTGGTTGCCAACGGGCCGGACGAACTCCCGACGAGTATCAGTCACGTCCTGGTCGTGGACAACGGCCAGGTCGTCGCCCAGGGGCCGAGGGATTTGGGTCTGAACAGTGCCTGGCCTCGTCAGTCGCTCCCCCCTCACCCCAACCCCGCCGTACCGGCACGGTGTCTCCCCCCGAGGGGAGAGGGCGTAATCTCCCCTCCCTTGGGGAAGGGGCCTGGAGAGGGGGGAATTTTGGTCCAGATGCAAGGCGTAAACGTCGCCTACGGCGGGGTCCAGGTCCTCAGCGAGATCGACTGGACCGTGCGCCCGGGCGAGCGCTGGGCGCTGCTGGGTCCCAACGGCGCGGGCAAGACCACGCTCCTGAGCCTGATCCTGGGCGACAACCCGCAGGCCTACGCCAACGACGTGACGCTCTTTGACCGGCGGCGGGGTTCGGGCGAGAGCATCTGGGAGATCAAGCGGCAGATCGGCTGGGTTGCGCCCGAGCTGCACCTGACCTATCCTCGGGGCGTCACCTGCCTGGAAGTGGTCTGCTCCGGGTTTTTCGACTCGGTGGGACTGCACCGGCGGCCCTCGCCCGAGCAGCGCGCAGCGGCCCGGCGCTGGATGGAGCGCCTGGGCTTGTCACAATACGAGGTCCGGGCTTTTGGCGAACTCTCGGAGGGGCTGCAACACCTGCTTTTGCTGGCCCGTGCCGTGGTCAAAGAGCCGGCACTGCTGGTGCTGGACGAGCCGTGCCAGGGCCTCGACGCGGCCCATCGCGACCGGGTGCTGCACATCGTGGACGCCATCGGCGCCCGGTTGGACAGCAGTTTGATTTACGTCACCCACGATTCCCACGCGCTGCCGGCGAGCATCAGCCACCTGCTGCGGCTGGACCGAGGCCGAGTGAAAAGCAGAGAGCGGGTATTGGGGAATCGGGAATCAGGTATCAAGTATAAAGATACCTGACTCCCGCTCCCTGATCCCTGATATCTGATACCCGCTGTCCGATGCTAAATCAGGAGAAGAGTATGACTCGAAACGATCGAGTAGTTGTGTTCGACACGACGCTGCGCGACGGCGAGCAGTCGCCGGGGGCGGCGCTCAACATCAAGGAAAAGCTGGAAATCGCCCACGTTCTAGAAGAGATGGGCGTGGACGTCATCGAGGCGGGGTTTCCCATCTCGTCGCCGGGCGATTTTCGAGCCGTGCAGCGCATCTCGCGCGAGATCCGGGGCTGCACCATCTGCGGCCTGACGCGGGCCAATGCGAAGGACATCGACGTGGCCGCCGAGGCGCTGCGCGACGCCGCCCGCCCGCGCATCCACACCGGGCTGGGCGTCTCGGACGTGCATATCCGGCACAAGCTGCGCACCACCCGCGAGGGCGCCCTGGAAATGGGCGTCGAGGCGGTCAAACACGCCAAAAAGTACGTCGAGGACGTACAATACTACACCGAAGACGCCGGCCGCGCCGAGCCGGCCTACCTCTACCGCGTGCTGGAGGCGGTCATCGCCGCCGGAGCTACAGTAGTCAACATCCCGGACACGACCGGCTACACGTCGCCCGACGAGTTTGGCCGGCTTATCGCCGGCATCTTTGCCCACGTGCCCAACATCGACCGGGCGGTGGTCTCTGTCCACTGTCACAACGACCTGGGCCTGGCCACGGCCAACACGCTGGCCGGCGTAGCCCGCGGCGCCCGCCAGGTGGAGGTGACGGTCAACGGCATCGGCGAGCGGGCGGGCAACACCTCGCTGGAAGAGGTGGTCATGGCGCTGCAAACGCGGCGCGACCTGTTCGGCGCGCAGACCGGCATCGACGCCCGGCGCATCTATCCCGTCAGCCGCCTGGTCAGCCAACTGACCAGCATCTCGGTGCAACCCAACAAGGCCATCGTCGGCGCCAACGCCTTTGCCCACTCGTCGGGCATCCACCAGGACGGCGTGCTCAAGGAGCGGACCACCTACGAGATCATCAACCCCCGCGACGTGGGCGTGCCCGATTCCGAGATCGTGCTCTCGGCGCGCTCGGGGCGGGCCGGGCTGCGCCATCGCCTGGCCGAGCTGGGCTACACGCTGGCCCAGGAGCAGTTTGAGAAGGTGTACGAGCGGTTCCTGGCCGTGGCCGATAAAAAGAAAACCGTGGACACCCGAGACCTGGAGGCGATCATTGCCGACGAGGTGCAGGTCTTTTTCGAAGAGACCTACCACCTGGAGCACGTTCAGGTGTCGTGTGGCGACCACAGCATCCCGACGGCCACGGTCAGCATCCGGGGGCCGGACGGCCAGGTGCACAGCGACGCCGACCACGGCACCGGCCCGGTGGACGCAGTCTACCGGGCCATCAACCGCGTCATCGGCGAGCCCAACGAGCTGATCGAGTTCTCGGTTCAGGCCGTGACCGAGGGCATCGATGCCGTGGGCCGAGTGACCATCCGCATCCAGGCCGATGAGCCAGTTAAGGAGAACGGCCACGAGCGCCGGGTGTTCAGCGGCCGCGGCTCCGACACCGACATCGTGGTGGCCAGCGCCAAGGCGTACATGTTTGCGTTGAACCGGCTCATTGCAGCGCGGCGGGAGGCAGGGGGATAGAAAATCAGGTATCAGGGTATCAGGCATCAGACACCAGGGATTGGGTGCCAGGGGGCAGTCCCGATACCTGATACCCAGTACCGGGTACCCAAGACGAGGGGACACTGCACATGGGACTGACATTGACCGAAAAGCTTCTGGCCGCCCGCGCCGGGCAGTTTGTCGAGGCGGACGTGGATGTGGTGCTCAGCAACGACATCACGGCGCCAATTGCCATCCGCGAGTTTGAAAAGCTGGGTGTGACGAGCGTATTCGACCCCGAGCGGGTGGTCATGGTGCTCGACCATTTTACGCCCAATAAGGACATCAAATCCGCCGAGCAGAGCCGCGTGGTGCGCGAGTTTGCCCGGGCGCAGGGGCTGACCCATTTTTTCGACGTGGGCTGCATGGGCATCGAGCACGTGCTGCTGCCCGAGCAGGGGCTGGTCGTGCCCGGCGACGTGGTGGTGGGCGCCGACTCGCACACTTGCACCTATGGCGCGCTGGGCGCCTTTGCCACGGGCATGGGCAGCACCGACATTGCCGTGGCGATGGCCACCGGCCAGACCTGGATGCGCGTGCCCGAGACGATCCGCGTCATCTATCACGGCGCGCTGCAACCCTGGGTCAGCGGCAAGGACCTGATCCTGCACCTCATCGGCCAGATCGGCGTCAGTGGGGCGCTGTACCAGGCCCTCGAATTCGGCGGGCCGGCGGTGGCGGCGCTGTCGATGGACGGGCGGCTGACCATGGCCAACATGGCCATCGAGGCCGGGGCCAAGGTGGGGCTGTTCGCCGTGGACCAGACGACCCTCGATTACGTCGATGGCCGGGCGGCGCGGCCCTACCGCGTCTACCAGCCCGACGCGGACGCAACCTACGCCCGCGTGATCGAGATCGACGCGGGCCAGATCGAACCGCAGGTGGCTTTTCCTCACCTGCCGGAGAACGTCCGCCCGGTGAGCCACCGCCCCGGAAGCGGTACTCCGCAGGCCGACGAGGTGCGCGTCGACCAATCGGTGATCGGCTCGTGCACCAACGGCCGGCTGGAAGACCTGCGCGTCGCCGCCGAGGTGCTGCGCGGTCGCCGGGTGCACCCCGACGTGCGTTGCATCGTCATCCCCGGCAGCCAGCAGGTCTATCTCGAAGCCGTGCGCGAGGGGTTCGTGGAGGTGTTCGTCGAGGCGGGCGCCGCTGTGAGCACGCCGACCTGCGGTCCCTGCCTGGGTGGTCACATGGGCGTATTGGCCGCCGGCGAGCGGGCGGTGAGCACCACCAACCGCAACTTT
>JASFTJ010000030.1:0-10045 GCA_050053615.1 Anaerolineae bacterium
ATCATCGACCTGGGTATTCCCCCCGGTTTCGAGGTGTTGAGCGAGGACCTGGCCGCCCTGGTAGCCCGCGATTCGGATCGCCCACCCGACTATGGAGGCGCCCGGTTCAGCCGCTTTGACCTGACCGGTCGGCAGATCATTGTCTATCTGGAAAGCCTGAAGGCTGGCCAGCCGCTGGAGTTCAGCTATCGCATCCGGGCCCGGTACCCCATCAAGGCTCAGACGCCGCCCAGCAGCGCGTACGACTACTACAACCCCGGCGTCAACGGCGTCTCGGCGCCGGCGGCCATCGAGGTGACGCCGTAGCGTCTTATTCCCGTGATCCTGACAACCAAGAGGGCGCCTGCAGAGGCGCCCTCTTACTGTGCGCCCCCATCCCCGACCAACGGATGTTGCCAATTCCTTCCCCAATTGGTCCGGTTGCCGCGATAGAGCGATCCTGCACTCCCCAGAAGACAACCATTGCGTTATGTCGACATCCAATTGACTCCTGGGTAAGAATCTGCTATAATGAAAACACCCTTAAGGCTGTCGATGATATAGTATCAAGCTCTGCCACCTCACCGAAAATCGAGAATTGGTCGCATGAACGCAAACTCGAAAGAAAGGAGAGGATTCTCATGAAACTCAGCACCATGATGGTCATCAAGGCAGTGATCTGTCTGGTCTTTGGGCTCGGAGGGCTGCTGCTGCCCGATGCGCTCATGTCCCTCTACGATGTCTCGCTGGGCTCGGGCGGGGCTTTTGTCACGCGCCTGTTCGGGGCATCGCTGCTCGTGCTCTGCGTGTTGCTCTGGCAGGCCAGGACCGATACTGGCTCCGAGGCGCAGCAAGCCATTGTGCTTGGCGTCTTTGTGGGCGACACCATCGCTTTCATCGTAGCCCTGATCGCCCAGCTCTCGGGGCAGGCAAATGCTCTAGGCTGGACAACCGTCGCCATCTACCTGCTGCTGGCGGTAGGCTTTGGCTATTTCCAATTGGCTAAGCCTGAATTGCGCTGACTGTAGCCCCCCATTATCTCGACCATCCTCGACACCCCCTCCGAAGTCTATCTAGCGCCCCAAAGCAGTCTACTGGCCGAATCGGCCGCGAACGCTGCACTCGGCGCTGGAAACACTTTCTGTCGTAACGACAAGGGCAGCCCGCAGGGAAAACACGCTGTGGGAACTTTTCGGCCTACTCCCAGCCCTCCCCTTTGCGGTCTCCCGTCTGGACCTTGGGGTCTATTGACAGTACCCTGGCCGTCTGCTACAATGGAATCAATCATCATCGCAGAGGCGCGACCAGGCCCGAGCATAGAGAGACCGGTCGCCACAACGAAGGGGGGAACAATTGAAGAGATCAATGACAATCCTGGCAACGGTCGTGCTCGCTTGCATAGCCATCGCGGCGGTCCTGCTCACTGGCACCGACCTCTCCCATCCAGTCCAGGCCGCTTCCTCCGACAGTTCCCCCTCCGTCACCAAAACCAACCCCATCACCGCCCCGAACGACGTAGACACGGCCCTCGTCATCACCGGCACCGGCTTTGCCGCTGTGCCCACCGTTACCCTGGGCAGCACCCAGCTCGAAGACGTGAGCTGGGTCAGCACCGAGCGGCTGACGGCCACCGTGCCATGGGGCCTGGAGCCTGCCGTCTACACGCTGACCGTAACCAACCCCGGGGGGGAGGCAAGCAGCTTGGCCGATGCCTTCACCGTCACCCAGGGCATCGGCGTGTGGACCACCAAGGGGCCGTACGGGGGCCGGGTGCGACAGGTTGCCCTTCATCCTGTAACATCCACAACCATCTATGCCGCCGTGGAGGGTGTGGGCTTGTTCACCAGCATGGACGCGGCCGATAGCTGGGCACTGGCCCTGTCGAATGACTGGCCGACGCGGATAGCCTTTGACGCCCAGGACCCCGATGTGATCTACTATGGCAGTGACAGCAGCCGCTTTGTGCGCAGCCTGGATGGCGGCGCGACCTGGGAGATGCTCCCAGAGCTGTTCCACTCGCAACATGGTTGCTACCGAACCTACCCGGCTCCCCATCCGGCGGCCGCCGGGGTTGTATACGTTGGCGTGGGGCAATGCGCAGGCATCCCCCTCGCCCCCGGGGAGGGCGGCATCTACTACTCGACCGACTATGGCGACACCTGGGTGACGCGGACCGTAGGCCTGACCGATACTGACATAGTGGACGTGACCTTCCATCCCGATGATCCGGACCAAATGGCCGCGACGACCTTCAGCGGCAACGTCTTTACCACCACCAACGGCGGGCTGACCTGGTACCAGGCTGCCGATCTGGAACGCCAGTTGCGACGCATCTACTTCAATCCCGGAGGCACCCACGAGGCCTGGATCGTGCCCCACGCCGAGTACCAGCCGCCGGCGGCCCCCTACCTGCTCAAGAGCACCGACCCCGGCCTCAGTACCTGGATCACGGTTGTCGTGACGGACACGCTCGATCCTGGCGGCGGAGTCTGGTCAATGGCCTTTCGGTCCGACGCGATTTGGGCCGCCGCTGAGCGCGGCTACACCAGCGACGACGGTGGGGCCACCTGGGCGCCGGTACTGGGGAACGAAGGATACAACCCCGTGCAAGCCCAGGCTTTCGCCCTCCCACCGGGTGACGCGCAGACGATCTATGTTGGGAGCCAGATGCACGGCATCGTCAAGAGTGCGGATGGCGGGGCCACCTGGCAGGAGCGGAACCAGGGACTGGCAGGGCTCCAGATCCGCGAGCTGGCCCTCCCCGCCGGTAAAATCGACACCATCTATGCCAACACCTTTGAGCGGGGCATCCTGCGCAGCGACGACGGCGGGCAGGCTTGGCTAGAACTCAGCTTCTTTCACGGCGGGCGGCCCAAGGGCCAGTTGTTATCGGCCGATCCCTTTGTGCCCGACCGCGTCTACCTGGGCTCTGGCTGCGACCGTTTCCCCTGCATGCAGATCAGCGAAGATGCGGGCCTGACCTGGCGCGAGGTGACCATGACCCTGCCCCTCACCTGGGCCGGCGAGATGGGCGAGTTGATGACAGCCGTGCCCCATCCCCTGGTGCCCGGCCGCCTCCTAGCCAGTGTTGGTTTCTATAGCGATACGGCCCACTGCAATAGTCAAAAAGAACCGAATGGCTTCTACGCCAGCGACGACTATGGCGAGAGCTGGACCTACCTGGGGCCGACGCCGCCCATCAGCGAAGTGCTCAACATCGCTTACGACGCCCGCGACCCCAACCTGGTCTATGCCGGCACCCAGGGCATGGGCCTGTGGAAGAGCGACGATGGCGGGGCCAGTTGGCAAGCGGCGTCCATCCCCAGTGTGCTGCCGCCGATCCACATCGCCGATATCGAAACCCATCCTGACCTCACCGGCACCGTCTACGTCCGGCTCTACAGCTACGCTGGTGGCCCCAACCCGCAGCCCAACCTCTTTGTCTCGGATGACGCCGGTGCCACCTGGCAGGAGCTGCCCGATGTGGACACCGTCTTTGGCGGCATCGGTGGAATTGGTCTCGTTTTTGCCCCACCCGCACCCGACGCGGCGCCCTACAGCCTCTACACCGGCTGCGATCCCGGCCTCTGTCGCAGCCCGGATGGCGGGCACAC
This sequence comes from Anaerolineae bacterium, assembly GCA_050053615.1. Classification (GTDB taxonomy): domain Bacteria; phylum Chloroflexota; class Anaerolineae; order JAAYZQ01; family JAAYZQ01; genus JASFTJ01. The sequence goes on from JASFTJ010000030.1 coordinate 3,594, forward strand.
TTGGGAACTCGTCGAGGGGGCACCCCGACCTGTGGCCAATTCCAACAATCCGGCCCTGGTGGCTGGCACCGACGGCCAGCGGGTCCGGCTCTACGTTGGCACGCCGGGGGGCATTGCCACACCAGCCGGGCTTCGTGAGCCGATCCCTGGCCAGGGCCAGATCTATGGCGGTGGGGTGTATCGCTACACGCTGACACCGCTCCAGAGACACTGGGTCTACCTGCCCCTGGTCCTGCGCCAGTCTCCGTAGACCTGGCTGATTGACAAAACTCGTCTTTACTTGATCGAAAGGAAGAATGGGACACGGATTTCACGAATTCACACGGATGCTCGAGTATTTTTATCCGTGTCCAGGATGATTTGTCAGTCAATCAGCTCCGTAGACACAATCAAATCTGGGGGGGGCTTACCATGACACACACAACCTTCGTTGCCCGCGAGTTGGAACTGGCGCGGCTGGAGCAATTGTTATTCTAGACAAGAGGAGAGCCAAAGATGAACAGGAAACAAGTATCGCTGAGCATTTGGACAGTCCTGTTCTTGACAATCCTAGTGGTGGGGTGCACAGAAAGTGTCGCGCCAGAAGACATCTATCAGTACAGCCCCGAGTATCCCCAAGAGAGCGGAGCCAGAAACATTGCAGTTGAACAGACCGCAAATGGCACAAAGATTTCAGGGCCGGAAATCAGCCTACTCTTTCTGCCGCCCACGCGCACCAGCTTCAAGGTCGACGTTGAGCCCGAGGGTGCATCTGTCAAATACAAAGTGAACAAGATGCCGCTGGATGGCAATACAGGGGCATTCTATATGCAGGTCGTGATAACCCTGGGCGAGGACAGCTCTGTTCCGGCTCAAATACCAATGCAGGGTGCATCGTTCTTTGCTCCAGAACTGTATGGTCCCCTTCCCGATGCACTGGGCTCTCAAGACATAACAGTCAAAATCAACGAGCAAGTCGGTCATACAAGGTTTGCGGGTCTGGAGTTCCGCCAAGAGGCAGTACTTGGTGTTTGGGAAGATGGTACTGTGGAGGTGGACAGAGAGGGAGTAGAAGCCTCGGATGAAAGCGGGACCGCATGGATTTCGAAAGAAGTGAAAGTTGAAGACAAGGTCGCTATCATCATGATTAGAAAATGATGCAACATGGGCGGGGCTGAAAGCATAGTTGACTTGGCTGCTTAGCTGCACTTTTACATCTGGGGTTGCGAACGAGTCGCACGCTACGTTCAAGGGCGGGCATAAGGAGCCGGAGTCCACCTGATCGGTAGATATTTGCCTTTTCAGGCATCCAAGATTATAATAATAGCGGTTAGGAACCCGCTTCACAACACACCTCGGGCAGCTGATCGGTATCGTCAAAGAGGAGGTAGTTGAGCTTGTGGACCGCGACGGCCATACCAAAATAGTTTCTCAATGAATCCATTCTTGGTTATCATGAACGCTGTCTCTGCTCCGCAGACTCTGCCCAATACGAGTAAACCACAATGATCGCAGGAGTGCAGTCTGCTCGGACGGACAGCGTGTTTGTGATACCCGTTGTCAACCACTACCTTCTCTACGCACCCTTGCACAACTTTGCCGCGCTGGTAGATCCGATAGCTGCCCAGCGAATAAAAGATGGTCTCGTTGCCCCCCAAAACACCCCAGTAGGACGCTTGAACGAGATCGTTCAGGTCCTACGGTCCGAGGCGGATCCTGCGCCATTGCCCAAGCAAGGAAGGTTTGTTCCTGATTTTCTGGGTCTGATCCCGACGCGTGGCTGCAATCTGGCCTGCGAGTACTGTGGATTCCTGACCCATCAGGAATCGGACCGGATCATGGATCTGCAACTGGCGCGGGATGCGATTCGCTGGTATATGGATCAAGTTGTCTGCTCTGGCCTGGGTACAGCAGAGATTCATTTTTTCGGTGGGGAGCCATTTTGCGCGGACGAGGTAGTTGATTTTGCCTACCACTTTGCTAGAGTAAAAGCGGCCCAGGTCGGTTGCGATGTCCGCTTCGAAGTGGCAACTAACGGCACATTCGACGAGGATCGTTGCCGCTGGGCGGCCAACAGTCTGGACAGCATCATCCTGTCCCTGGATGGTCCGGACGACATTCAGAATCGGCACCGGCCCGGCCGGAACGGGCGACCCAGCTTTGAGACCGTGGTCCGCAGTGCGAAAATCCTGTCGCAGGGCGAAGCGGAACTTTCCTTCCGGACCTGCGTCACAGCCGAAACCGTTGACCGCTTGCCCGAGATCGCAGCCTGGCTCTGCCGGGAGTTTCGACCGGCGGCGGTCTGTTTCGAACCGATCCAGCCTACGGCGCCGTCACAGGCTGCGGGCTTGCATCCGCCGCAGCCCTGGGACTTTGCCCGCAATTTCATCCAATCGGCCCAGATCCTGGAGGCCCACGGCGTGGAAGCAGTTTATGCCACGTCAGACATCCACACCCGGCGGGTCAGTTTCTGTCCAGTCGCTAGAGATGTGGCCATCGTCTCGGCGGATGGCACTATCGACGCCTGCTACCTGCTCAGAGAGGATTGGGAAGCAAGAGGATTGGACCTGCGCCTGGGAAGGGTAGAACACGGTTCGGTGCGCCTGGATGACGACGCAGTCCCAACCATCCGGGACATGAACGTCTGGAACAAGCCCCTCTGCACCCACTGCTTTTGCAAGTGGCACTGTGCGGGAGGCTGCCATGTCAACCACGAGCTGTCGACGACACCGGGCGATTATGATGACCTGTGCATCCAGACACGCATCATCGCCCTGCGCAACATCCTCAAGGCAATGGAGCGGGAAGATCTGGTCCACGGATTGCTCCGCACGCCCCAGGCTCTGGACCGGGCCGTGTGGCAACCGATCGACACGCTGTCCGAGGTGAGGTTGCCCGCATGACCGGAGTAGGTACGTCCGCCTATCGCTGCTCACCAGGCATCGCCTGGGTCAAGGATGCCGAGCAGACCCTTCTCATCCAGGAGGAGAAAAGACGCTCGTGGTCCCTGTGCGGCGCAGAGGCGGTAGTCTGGGATCTGCTTGTCCTGGCCTATCCCTTTCCCCAAACGGTCCGCTTTTTCTCGGCGCTGTTTGCTTGTACCACCCAGGAAGCAGAAGAAATCTTGAGGACTATGCTCGGGGAATGGGAGGAAAAGGGTATCGTGTGCGCCGTGGAGGGAAACCAAGGTGGCTAATCTGGCGATCAGCACCGTGTGCAACCAGAACTGCAGCTATTGCTTCACCGTGGACCACTTGAAGCGGCATCGCGGCGATCGCGCCACGGCGGACTTGCCGGTCGACCGACGTTTTCTGCCCGTACGCGTCTTTGAGGAGCGCCTGGATTTTCTGACGCGGTCCAATATCCAGGAAGCCCGTCTGTTAGGCGGAGAGCCCACCCTGCACCCCCAACTGACCGATCTGATCGACTGCGCTCGGGCAAGCGGCAAAGTGGTAGTCGTCTTTAGCAACGGGCTGATGCCAGAAAAAGCCCTGAGCTGCCTGGAAACCTTGACGCCCGAGGAATGCACCGTCATGATCAACGTCAGCCAGCCTGGAACAACTGGATCCAACGGGGCTTTCGAACAACAGCGCAAGACCATGCAACGATTGGGCAAGCGCGTTCTGCCCGGATTCAACATCTATGGCCCTGACTGTCACTTGGACTTTTTGTTATCCCTAGTCGCCGAGACCGGCTGCAAGCCGGCCATCCGCCTGGGCATGGCTCATCCCTGCCTGTCAGGACAGAACGACCATGTGCTGCCCAACCAATACCGCGCCATCGCCGTCAAGATCGTTCACTTTGCCTGCGCCGCCGCCGAGGCTGACGTAACGCTCGACTTTGACTGTGGCTTTGTGCGCTGCATGTTCTCCGACGCCGATCTCCAAACGCTAAACGATGCAGGGGCCAACGTAGGGTGGCGCTGCAACCCCATTCTGGACGTGGACATTGAGGGCAACGTCATCCACTGCTTCCCCCTGGCCCAGCTGGCGAGTTTGCCGCTGTCGCCGGAAAGTGAAGCTGCGGCGCTCAGGCAGGCGTTCGAGGAACAAACCCGGCCCTATCGCCAGGCCGGTGTGTTCAAGGAATGCTCCGCCTGTCCTTTCAAGGCCGCGGGGGACTGCCCGGGCGGTTGCTTGTCCACGACCATTCGTCGTTTCCGGCGAACCACCTTTCACCTAGAGCTACCCCAAGGGATCGTCGCGTGAGCACCTGGATCATCCCGTACGTGGATCAACCTCTGGACTTTTGGCAAGAGATACAGGTTCGCTTTGGGGAGAGCGTGCAAGAAGTCTACTTTCCTATGCCACAGCGGGTCTTTGCCTCGGGACGTCCCTGGCAACCCGAGCAATTCCTGGACGACTTTTTGCGCCGCGCCCCCCTGGCCAAGGGCGTACTGCTCAACCCCATCGTCCTGCCCCAGCCCGTGGAGCGTATGGCGCCTAACATGTTGATCGCACTGCGGAAACTGCAGGACGATTTTGGCGTACACAAAGTCACCGTCACCCATCCCGCCCTGGCACGGATCATCAAGGAAAGACTGACAGGCTGGCACATCACCGCCTCGGTGCTGATGGGCATTGCCAGTCCGGTTCAGGCCTGGCTGGTGCAGGACGTGGTAGACGCCATCACCGTCGACACCCAATTGGTGCGCAACCTCGAAGGCCTGAGCAGGGTACGCGCCGCCTATGCTGGCGAGATCCGCCTGATCGTGAACGAGGCCTGCTTGCCCGGCTGTTTGTTCCGCACCCAACACTTTTACGAGATGGGATACAGCGACGATTTCCCCGAGTCCCTATGTCTACCCCTGCTCGAAGAACACCCCTGGCTGCGCTTGACTGGCGCCTGGCTTCTGCCCCGTCATCTGGTCTTTTACGAGGGGCAATATGATGCATTAAAGCTGGCCGGACGGGTCACGCTTCAGGAGGCCGGCCGTTATCTCACGGTCTTGAGTGCTTATGTAGACAAAAAGCCGATCTTGCCCCGGGACATTGGCGGGGGACCGGCCTCCCCCCTAGAAGCGATCGACGTATCCGACGAGTGGTTCGAATTTGTTTTGCACTGCGACAAGCTCTGTCACAGCTGCACCGTGTGTCGCGAGCAATACGAGCATGCCCACAGATATTTGGGAGGAGAAAAATGACAGAAGAACAACGACGGAAAACAGAGACCCCCGAGGAAGAACCGGAAGTGTACACGGTCAAGAAGGACATGAACGGCTGGCAATTCGACCGGCGGGCGTTCCTAGCGGCAGCCGGCACAGCGGCAGCAGCTGCGGCCGCGGGCACGGTGGCCGGTTGCGGCCCAGCCCAGGAGCAAGTCGTCGTCAAGCAAACCAGAGTCGTGCAGGTAACAGCCACTCACTCTCCCACTCCAAAGGCCACCGATACCCCAACGCCAACCGACACCCCGCTGCCCACAGACACGCCGACGCCCAGCAAGACCCCGACGTCGACCAAGACCCCCACACCGACCCACACCCCAACCCCAACCGAGCCCCCTACCGACACGCCAACGGCGACGCCGGCGGTCCCCAAAGCCAGGTTCATCAAGGATATCACTATCCCCGACGGAACGGTGATGAAGCCTAATCATTCGTTCACCAAGACCTGGCGATTCAAGAACGTGGGTGCAGTGCCGTGGGGCAAGGGGGTCAAGCTTGTCTTTGTCGCGGGCAAACACAAGGGTCATGAGTCCAAACGGATGCAAGGGCCAGAGTCGGTAGACGTGGCCAACGTGAAACCAGGCAAGACCGTGGACGTGAGTGTCGATCTGGTATCGCCGCAGAACATGGGACAGCACCGCAGCTACTGGCGTCTTCAGTTGGGCAATGGCCAGTGGCTGGAAAACATCCACTATGCCGACATCTTTGTAGCGGTAAAAAAGTCCGTCGAAGACGCCTTCAAACCGGGCGAGAAAGGGATCTCGTACAAAGTCAAGGTTGGGGGCAAGTGGGTCACCTGGACCCAGCCCTGCGGTTCGCCGATCCCACCCGGGGCCATCTGCACCTGCAATTGTGTGGCCGTACCGACCTGCAGTTGTGTCGGGCATTGTAGTTGCGATACCGTCTGCTCCTGCGTAGGCCACACCACCTGCTCCTGCGACCAGGTTTGTACTTGTGACAAGATCTGCTCCTGCGTCGGCCATCACTACTGGTATCCCAACTAGGCCAAGGAGTATTCATGGACGTTTTTGCCATTCCCGTGGAAGGCAAGTTCATCCTCTACCGGCCGCTGCGGCGGCTGGCCTTTGTCGGCAACCGATCCATGGCCAATCTGACGCTGGAGCTGGCCCGCCAACGCGGAGGCTCTGCCGCTGCCGGCGCCTCGCAAGAGGCCGTGGACTTTTTGGAGGCCATTGGCTTTCTGGAGCTGGATCCGCCGCCACCGCCGCCTTTCGAGCCGGTATTCCGCCCCACCACCGCCGTGTTGCTGCTGACCAGCCGCTGCAACCTGCGCTGCACCTACTGCTAC
>JASFTJ010000031.1:0-9992 GCA_050053615.1 Anaerolineae bacterium
GATCGAACAGCACTTTGACTTCCGGCCAGCAGCCATCATCCGCGAACTGGACCTGCGCCGGCCCATCTACCGGCCGACATCCGCCTACGGCCACTTTGGCCGCGACGACATCGAGGCTCCCTGGGAGCGCACGAACAAGGCCGATCTCTTGCGCGAGGAAGCCGGCCTGTAAGAGAATGGCAAGCGGGCAGCCTGATCTGGGCTGCCCGCTCATCGTTTCCTGCTTTGTCGGAGAGAACGTACAATCTATGGGAGGATCATCACAACCTCTCCCATGTCAAAGCGGAACGGCAGCGCGACATCGTCTCCGATCTCGATCATCACCACGGATTTTGGATCTCCGGCCTCTTTGGCCAGCACCATGGCGTTGTGCCTCATCCAATCGCGCGGATTGAACTTTTGGGCGGCGATAAAATATTCGCCGGGTTCCAGACGGTCCACCTGAAAGCTGAAAATCCCGTCGGGTGGGATGGGAATTTGAGCAAGCTCTGACTCAAGGAGCACTCCGCCTTCACGAGGGTACACGAAAGTTACCTCGCCATCAGATATGTCCACCAACTGAAGATACGAAGCTTCCGTGAGATATGGCCTCGCTTCGTCCAGATTGGTGATCACACCAGAGATGCTCACATTGGCCGGTATAGGGGTTGCCGTCGGTGGAAGAGGCGTAGGCGTAGAAGTGGGCGGGATCGGTGTGGGAGTCGGCGGCGGGGAGGTAGGCGTGGCCTCTGCGCCGCACGCCCCCAAAGAAAGTGAGATGATTAGGACTGCCAGCACAAGATGCAGTGTTTGAATTCTCATCGAGTTCCTCCTTCGAGTATTTTCACTCGTTTTGCTACCCTACACAAGTCGATGGAGCGCGTCCATCATGCGGACTGTAGGACAAGTTGGCAACTTGTCGAGGGGTGATCAACCAAATCACCCCACGTTTCCGCGCCAAACCGCAATCAAGGGGAGCACTAGTTCTGTAAGGTGGCAAATTCACTCGTTTCAAGGCGACCACGTAGGGTATCTGTCATCGGCTGGATGATTTGTCAGTCTTGTCAAGCCGCTGCCATCGGCGCCTACCACATAGATTTCCCAATTGCCATCGCGCTTGGAATGAAAGACGACGGAGCGACCATCCGGCGACCAGGAAGGATAGTAGTTGCCGCCCGGGCTATGTGTTAGACGAGTGGCGCCACTGCCGTCGGCGTTCATCACATAGATCTCATCCGTGCCATCACGCTTGGAATGAAAAGCGATGCGGCGACCGTCTGGTGACCACACAGGCAGCAAATTTCCTTCTGGGTTATTGGTCAGACAAACTAGCCCACTGCCATCAGCGTGTATCACATAGATTTGCCAGATTCCATCGCGCTGGGAATGGAAGGCGATGCGACTGCCATCCGGCGACCAGGAGGGTGCCCAGTCCGCGCCTGGATGCTTGGTCAGACGGGTCACGCCGCTGCCATCAGCGTTCATCACATAGACGTCATTGTCGCCGCCGCGATCGGACACCAAAAGGATACGTTTGCCATCTGGAGACCAAGAAGGTCGCATGTCTGTGGCTGGATTGTCCGTCAGGTTTGTCTGACCGCTACCGTCGGCCTTCATCACATAGATTTCTATGTTACCGTCACGGCCGGACTGGAAGGCGAGGCGCGCACCGTCTGGCGACCAGACCGGTTCGCCATCCCCGGCTGGGTGGTCTGTCAGACGGACTACCCCACTACCATCCGCGTTCATGACATAGATGTCCTGGTTGCCGCCGGCGCGCTCGGATACAAAAGCGATGCGACTGCCGTCCGGCGACCGGGAAGGGAACCAATCTACGGCCGGATTGCTCGTCAGGTTTGTGACCTCACTGCCGTCGGCCTTCATCACATAGATTTCCCGGTTCCCATCGCGCTCGGAGTAAAACGTGATCAGGCCATCTGTCTGGGGCAACGCTGCGGTTGTGGGAGAAGCAGAGGCAGACGTCTCCTCGAAACGGATCCTGACGCCGCCGCCTGTTCCGACGACCTGATCTTCGAACTTTTCCCACGTGATAAATAGCCGCAACTCGGGATACTTTGTAAAAACGTTGGCCACATCTCCAACGACGCGGCCCTGCTCCTTGGGTTCGCCGACTGTGCGGAAGAGTCGCTTATAATTCTCGAACAGCTCCAACCCCCACATAGCCACCTCGTCCTGGGATAGCCCGTTCAGACTCGTGATGGGGTTTTGCGCGGAGGCAAAAAAGACGATTCCCGGGTCCCACGAGGCAAGTTCCGCCATGACTTTCGGGCTGACACTCACGGTCACAGTGCCTTTCATCGCGGTGGCCGTAGACGTTGGCGGTATCGACGTTGGCGTAGGGGAAACCGGAGTGGCACTGGGAAAGGCAGTGGCCGTTGGCGTCGAGGTAGGCGTCGCCGATGGGGTCGGGGTGGGCGTCGCCGATGGGGTCAGGGTGGGTACCGAGGTAGGTGTGGGCGCTCCGGCGGTTTGGGTGGCAAAGATGTTAGCCGCAATCTCGGTCGCTTCGGCATCAAGCTCAGCCTGGGAGGGGGCACAAGCCGCCAGGAGGACACTGACCAATAGGTATGTCGTAAGATAGATCACTTGCCTTTTCATTTGCGCCTTCTCCTGCTAAAACATCGAGCGACAATCCTGTGCTGATCCCCGAGTTCTCCTAGGGATGAAGAAATCGAAAGGAACCAAGCATGTGTATCCCAATCGGAATCATGATGTCATTAACAAAATCTGTGTCACTCAGCCCGGTAGCGACGTAAACGATACCCACCCACTCCCCCTCGGCACGCACAAGCAGGGCCCCGGTGTGATACGCATCAACATCAAGCAACCACATGTAGGCATTTCCCTCCGAAAGATCCAGGGGCTGCTCCTTCAGTACCTTTGGCTCCGAGGCATCAAGCTCCATCAGGAAAGCCTCTCCGGCCTGCTGGATCGTTTGACCGGTCTCCAGCTTTTCCCTTTTGACTTGGCTCACGAGGTCAGAATAGAGAAAGACCACACCTTCTTCGCCTTCCATGACCATGCCATCTTGAAGATATTCCACCGAGAAGCCAAGAGCGGGGCTGGAAAAGACGTCGAATCTTGGATCAGAGGCCAATGGTGTAGCTGTTTGGTCAACAAGGGGGGTATGTGTGGCAGTAGGTTGAGGAGATGCTGTGGCAGTGGGTGTCGGCGTAGGGGGAATCGGCGTGGCGGTTGGTGGGGATGTAGGTGTCGCTGTCCAGGTAGGCGTCGGCGACGGTGTTGAGGTGGGTGTGAGAGTAGGTGTGGGCACTGCAGCCGTTTGGGTGGCATAGACGTTCGCAGCGACCTGGGTAGCGCGCGCGTCCCGGTCAGCCGGGGAGGCGCCACAAGCCGCCAAGACAGTGCACATCAATGCAAATATCAAGAGGTGTCTTGTGTTCATTGTCTGCTTCTCCCTTCCCAGGGGCGACGTTGGGAAACGCGTTTGCCGCTGCCGCTCTCCGGACAGCGGCAGCGATTCACCACCCAGCGCGTTATATTCTGGCAAACTGGGCCAAAATGGCACATCGATTTTTCGAAACATTGCAGGGAGTCTTGCATATGCCCGAGCTGCAGTGGGCGCAGGGGGCTACCCAAGCAGCTCTGGCTACTCCTCCATTCTCCTCCTCCCTGTGTTCTAGCCTTCAGACCGGTGAAATGAGCGCTCCTACCGGTCGGATAGGCTAAAGACTGGCCGCAAGTATAACTCATGAGTTTGGTAATGTCAAAACAGTGAGTTTTCTTAGGGGCTTGGAAAACACGCCTCGTCTGACTCGGCCCGGACTGTGGATTTGGCCCAGAATCATGTAGATTTAATTAGAATTAAATTGATTGAAGCCCGACGGGAGCTGCCGTGGGATGCAAGCGTGCACCAATCTGACGCTACCAGACAGTGGCCCGGTCGCCCCACTCCGCCCCGCTTAAGCGCAGCATGCTGCGGCAAGACTGGCCACAGCCAGGTCCGCAAGCACGGCCGGTCCTCGACCGTGCTTGGGGCTTTATAGTTGGCAGATCCCCTCAACCCAGAATAGCCACCTTATCCTGCCCGAAGAGCCATTAAAGAATGTTGACACGTCCAGCCCAGTCGTGATACAATCGGCCAATGATAAAACCTGCGAATGCACCAGACTGGACAAACCACGCCCATTGGTGTATAATCTAGCGCGTTAGCTTCAATGAGGAGGCCTTTGTGACGGAACAGACTACTCTGATGACAGGTCCAGGATCGGCACTGTCACAACACATATCATCTCTGGCAGCACCTTGTGCGAAGCTAACCCGATTGGCTTAGGCGCAGCGAGGTGCTTTTTGCATTCAAGGAGAGCATAGAAAAATGAGAGAGATCCACTCGGACCAGATCACAGAAACGGTGGCCCGCCTGTGCATTGATAGCAATTATCACCTGGGGGAGGACGTGCTGGCCGCCCTGCACTCATATCGCGAAAAGGAGATCTCTTCGGTCGGGCGCGAGGTGCTGGACCAGATCCTGGAGAACGCCCGGATTGCAGAGAAAGAGCAAATGCCGCTCTGCCAGGACTGCGGCCTGACGGTCGTTTTCCTGGAGCTGGGGCAAGAGGCCCGCATCGTCGGCGGCGACCTGAACAAAGCCATCGCCGAGGGCATACGCCAGGGGTACCAGGACGGGTACCTGCGCAAATCCATCGTCAAGCAACCCTTCTCTGCCCGGATCAACACCAGGGACAATACCCCGCCTGTGATCCACACGAACATTGTTCCCGGTAACCAACTCAAGATCATCGTGGCGCCCAAAGGCGGCGGCAGCGAGAACATGAGTCAGTTGGCCATGCTCAAGCCAGCTGACGGGCGCGAAGGTGTGGTCAGCTTTGTGGTCGAGTCGGTGCGGAAGGCGGGAGCCAACCCCTGCCCGCCGATCATCGTCGGCGTGGGCGTCGGCGGCTCGGCGGAAAAGACGATGTGGCTGGCCAAGCACGCTCTGCTCCGTGAGGTCGGCCAGCCAAGCTCCGATCCAGAGGTCGCTGAATTGGAGGCCGACATCCTGGAGCGCGTCAACCGCATTGGCATTGGTCCCCAGGGTTTGGGCGGGCTGACGACAGCATTGGCCGTCCACGTCGAGACCTTCCCCTGCCACATTGCGTCCATGCCAGTGGCGGTCAACATCCAGTGCCACTCGGCGCGCCATAAGGAGGCGGTGCTATGAACATCACCACACCCTTGACCGAAGAAACCATCAAGCAACTCCGCGCCGGCGACAAAGTCAGCATCACCGGCACGATCTATGTCGGGCGCGATGCCGCCCACAAGCGGCTGGTCGCCGCGCTGGACGCCGCCGAACCGCTTCCCTTTGACCCCCAGGGTCAGGTCATCTATTACATGGGACCTGCGCCGGCCAAGCCAGGCGATCCCATCGGTTCGGCAGGGCCGACGACGAGCTACCGTATGGACCCTTTCGCACCGCGCATGATGGAGGTCGGGTTGAAGGGCATGATCGGCAAGGGCAACCGTTCGATGCCGGTCCGCGAGGCCATGCAGGAGCACAAAGCCATCTATTTGGCCGCCATCGGCGGAGCGGGCGCGCTCATCGCCAAGAGCATCAAGGCGGCGGAGGTCATCGCCTACGACGACCTGGGCGCCGAGGCGCTGCGACGGCTGGAGATAGAAGACTTTCCAGCCATCGTAGTTAACGACATCTATGGCGGCGATGCATACGAGGATGGGTTGAAGGAATACAGTCGCGAATAATGCACACGAGCAGAGCGGGCTCCCATGCCCGCGATCCGGCTGCGTGGCCTGTCCTGTGACGGCCAGGCACATCCCCGAAGGGGACTTGCGAAGCGGGGGAGCCGCCTCTGCTCAGGCACGCAAGGAGCAGCGATGAGAGTTCGACTGTCGGCAGAGTCAGTGCACAACGAACTGGTGCACCGCGTCGAGGAGTACAGCGGCCAGGACCTGATGGCCTGTTACCAATGCGGCAAGTGCGCGGCCGGCTGTCCGGTTGCTTTCGCGATGGACATGCTGCCCAGCCAAGTGATCCGCTTCGCCCAGTTGGGCCTGATGGACCGCTTGACCGAGAGCAAGACCATCTGGCTGTGCGCTGCCTGCCAGACCTGCTACAGCCGGTGCCCCAAGGGCATCGACCTGAGCCGCATCATGGAGGCGCTGCGCGAGATCGTCATGTTCGAAAAGGGCAGCCACATCAACTACGATGACGTTTCGCCGGAAGAGGTGCAGGAGTGGCCGCAGCAGGCGTTTATTGGCGGCTTTCGCAAGTACGCAGTGTGAGTTGGTAGGTTGGTCCACCCTTCGGGCAGGTAGATTGGAAATTGGTGAATTGGGGGAACTAGCACTAGGTTTGGTTGACTTGGCCAGCCCCTAATCTACCAATCTACCAAATACCGTTTTCCCAATTTCTACCCTAATGGAGATGCCAGGCAAATGAGAGTATCGTACTTTCCTGGATGCACTTTGAATACGACCGGCAAGGGCTTTGACAACGCCGTGCGAGCTTCGACGGCGGCGGTGGGGCTGGAGCTGGTCGAACTGCCCGAGTGGAACTGCTGCGGCGCGACCTTTCCGCTCATCGTGGACAATATGCTGGAGCTGGCCGCTCCGGCGCACGTGTTAGTCTCGGCACGGGACGCGGACGTCAACGGCACGGTGACCACAGCCTGTACCACCTGCTACAACGTCATCAAGCGGACCAACAGCTTTGTCCGTGAGCACGAAGAGGAGCGGGAGCGGATCGAGGCCTTTATCGAGGCCGAGTACGCTGGCGAGGTGGAGGTCAAGGACATCCTGCACCTGCTGCGTGACGATGTGGGCTTTGACGCCGTGAGAGAAAAGGTGCAGAAACCGCTGGAAGACCTGAAGGTCGCCTCGTACTATGGCTGCATGGTGCTCCGCCCGCCCGACGAGGTGGCGTACGACGACCCGGATCATCCCCGATCGCAGGACGACCTGATGGCCGCCCTGGGCGCGACGCCGGTCGATTTTCCGCACAAGACCGAGTGCTGCGGTGCCTACCTGGCGGTCAAGGACACGGACATCACGCGGCAGATGGTCTACACGATCCTGAACTCGGCGCAGTCGGCCGGAGCCGAGGCGGTAGTCACCAACTGCCCCCTCTGCCAGTTCAACCTGGACAAGCAGCAGGCCGAGATGCAAAAGCTGCACGCCGGCTACCGGCCCATCCCGGTCTTTTACTTCAGCCAGTTGATGGGATTGGCGCTGGGCCTGGACGCCAGCGACTATGGTTGGGACCGGCACTATATCGACGCGCGCCCCTTGCTGAATGAACGGGGATTCTGGAACGGAACGAGCAACCCAGAGGGTGCCTAACCCATGTCTGAAGCGAACGACAGTAGCAAGAGAGTGCTGATCGTCGGCGCCGGCATTGCCGGGATGCAGGCCGCGCTGGACATTGCCAACTCGGGCTACGAGGTGGTGCTGGTCGACAAGTGGCCGTCGGTGGGCGGGCACATGCACCAACTGTCCGAGACCTTTCCCACGTTGGACTGTGCCCAGTGCATCATGACGCCGCGGACCGTGGACGTGGGCCGGCACGAGAACATCAAGCTCCACGTCTATTCAGAGATCGAGGCCGTCGACGGCGAGATGGGCGATTTCCAGGTGCGCATCCGTCGCAAGCCAGCCTACGTTAACTGGGACCTGTGCACAGCCTGCGGCGCCTGCACCGAAAAGTGCCCGACGTCGATCCCCGTCGAGTTCGACCGGGATCTGGAGATGGCCAAGGTGATGCGCAGCGGCCGAGTGCGGCACCAGGGCACGGGCAAGGCCATCTACACGCTCTCGCCCCAGGCGGTGCCCAAGAAGCCAGTCATCGACCCCAACCGCTGTCTCTACCTCCAGAGCGGCAAGTGCGGGCTGTGCGCCAAGGTCTGCCCCGTAGAGGCCATTGACTACGAGCAGGAGCCGAGTTGGTCCGAGGAGCGAGTGGGAGCCATCATCTTGGCCACCGGCTACGAGCTCTACCCACTGGAAGAGCTGGGCGAGTATGGCGGCGGCCAGGTTCCCGACGTCATTGATGCCCTGGCCATGGAGCGGTTGCTCAGCGCCTCGGGGCCGACCTCGGGCGTCATACGCCGCCCATCCGACGGCAAGGAGCCGAAGGAAGTAGTCTGGATTCAGTGCGCTGGCTCCCGCGACCCGGAGCTGGGTATGCCGTACTGCTCCAAGATCTGTTGCATGTACAGCGCCAAGCAGGCCATGCTCTACAAGCACAAGGTCCACGACGGGCAAGCCTACGTGTTCTATATTGATATCCGCTCCGCAGGCAAACGCTACGAGGAGTTCATTCAGCGCGCCATGGAGGAAGACCGTGTGCTCTACGTGCGGGGCAAGGTGAGCAAAGTCTTCCGCGAGAACGGCTCGGCTAAGCCATCCCGCAAGGGAAAGGTGATGGTCTGGGGCGTGGACACACTCACCGGGCTGCCGGTGGAGGTTGCCGCCGACCTGGTCGTCATCTCGCCGGCCATGGTGCCCAGCAAGGGCACGCGACAGATAGCCAGGATACTGGGCTTGGACGTGGACGAGTTCGGCTGGTGGACCGAGGCAGAAGGCAACCTAGCCCCGCTGGAGACCGGGCGACCCGGCGTGTTCCTGGCGGGCGCTGGCATCGGACCCAAGGACATCCCTGAGGCGGTCTCGCAGGGCAGCGGGGCGGCGGGCAAGGTGCTGTCGCTGCTTTCTCGCTGGGGTGGACCGTAGAGCGAGATCAATGTCATTAGGTTAGGACTGTCCAAAGAAGCAGAGCGGGCTCCCATGTCCGCGTTTTCCGCTGACCAGACCGGCAGCGTGGCCTGTCCTGTGACGGCCAGGCACAGGGGAGCCGCCTCCGCTTAGCTTAATGACATTAAGGGTGAGATGGCATCTCGCCCTACGAAGGAGTATAGCATGTCCGACTGGCAGGAGGAGGACGAGAAACAGGACCAATGGCCGGTCAGATACCTGGTCGAGATGCCCGCGCAAGAGGCCGCCAGACGATTGAGCAAGCAAATACCCCCACGTTGGTCAAGAACGGAAGGGGTGGATACGAGAGAGGTACAGAGGCGACTCGTATGGTTATTGTTGGCAGTAGAAATCGGTACAATTGTGGCGGTGGTGTGCGTGCTGCCCTTGGCATTGGTCAAGCTGTCGCTTCAAGAAGAGGGGGTCGTGAGCACACTTTTGACCAAGGTGGGTACATGGTTGGGCCTATCGAGCCAAGTCACGTGCCTACTACTGCTCTTGCCCATCCCGATTCTGATGTTTACAATCGGTTTCAACCTGTGGTGGTTTCGCCGGATTCGGCGTCGAGCCGAAGAAGCTAAGAATCAAACGGTACACGAATGAAACGAATTGGGATTTTTGTCTGTCACTGTGGTACCAACATCGCCGGCACCGTGGACGTGGAACGGGTAGTCGAAGAGATTGCCAAGTTCCCCGAGGTCGTCTATGCCGTGGACTACAAGTATATGTGCTCGGACCCCGGTCAGACGCTCATCCGCGATCACATCCGCGAGGACAAGCTGGATTCGGTTATCGTCGCCGCCTGTTCGCCAGCCATGCACGAGACTACGTTCCGCAAGACGGCCGAATCGGCGGGCGTCAACCCCTACCAGACCGAGATCGCCAACATCCGCGAGCAATCGAGCTGGGTGCATCAGAAACAGACCGAGGCCGCGACCAACAAGGCCATCGAGACGATCCGCACCATCGTAGCGAAGGCTCACTACAATCAGTCGCTGACGCCATTCTACCTGCCCTTGGTCAAGCGGGCGCTGGTCATCGGCGGGGGCATCGCCGGCATCCAAGCGGCGCTGGACGTGGCCGACGCGGGCTATCCGGTGGTGCTAGTGGAAAAGAGCGACCACCTGGGCGGGCGCATGGCCGAGCTGTCGGGCCTGTACCTGAATTTCGACGCCGCGCCGGACCTGCTACAGGCCAAAATCGACGCCGTGATGGAGCATCCCAACATCCAAGTGCTTACGGACGGCGAGGTAGTGGAAGTC
>JASFTJ010000032.1:0-9992 GCA_050053615.1 Anaerolineae bacterium
AATTAGGGCGATTTGGCCCGGCCCAACGACTTTTTATGTGACTTGTGGCTCCATCAACCGGGTTGACACCAGAACAAATGTTCGGTACAATAGACTTGCATATCGGTCAGGGTAGGAGACAGGGTTGGGTAAGAAACGCAAGCGGCAACGCCAACTGGACATGGCGGTGGTGGCCATCCACCGCCGCTTCGGCCCCCGGGCGCTGGTCCAAGGCAAATCGGCAACCGCAGCCGATGCCATGCCCCACATCCCCACCGGCTTCCCGGCCCTCGACCGCGCCCTGGGCATCGGCGGGCTGCCCCAGGGCAAGGTCTGCGAGCTGGTCGGCCCCGCCACCTCAGGCAAGACGACGCTGGCCCTCAAGTTCCTGGCCCAGGCTCAGGCTCAACGGCATGGTACCCAGGTGGCCTACATAGACCAGGCCCTCTACTTCGACCCCGATTATGCTCACCGCTGCGGCGTGGACCTCTCCCGCCTGCTGGTGGGCACCAGCCACGACCTCCGCGAAGCCCTGGCCGCCACCGAGGCCCTGGCCCGCAGCGGGGGCTTGGCGGCCCTGGTGTTCGACGCCCTCGACTTTTTGTGGACCGATCCCCTGGCCGCCTCGCTCCTGGCCTCAACCATCACCCGCCTGCCCCGCTTCCTGGCTCGCACGGGCATGACCCTGCTCGTCCTGCACGAATCGGCCAGCGGCGAGTCCCCGGCCCTCTCAGCCCTGGCCCACACCGCCGCCGTGCGGCTCCAGGTGATCCGCGAGCGCTGGCTGGAGCGCCACGGCGACGTGCGAGGCTACGAGGCCCGCGTCGAGGTGTTAAAGAACCGGCACGGGCCGTCCGGCAAGGCTGTCTCGCTGCACATCGAGTTCAATGGCACAGTGCGGGGCAACGGATTGTGAGATAAAGAGCAGAGATAGAGAGGAGTTGGACACGGGGTGTCGGTGCTGTATTGTGTGGTGCCTCATTTTGTAGCGGGGGTAGCCCGGCGGGATAAGCCAGAACTAGGGGAGCAGCCGCTGGTCCTGGTCGGGCCGGCGGGCCGGGTGTTGGGGGTTTCGGCCGAGGCAGCAGCTTGTGGCGTCGCGGCCGGGATGACGGCCCGCGAGGTCGAGGTCCGCTGCCCCGAGGCCCGCCTGCTGGAGGCCGACGTGGCCCGCTGCCGGGCCGCATCGGAGGTCCTGTGGCAGGTGCTGGAGCGGGCCAGCGACCGGGTCGAGCCCCACGGCTGGGGCGCAGCCTACGCCGATCTTGGCGACCTGAAGGGCCGAGCCAAGGCCGTGGCTCTGCTGCGCCAGGTCGGGCGCGCGGTGCGGTCGGAGATGGGCGACGTCCTCCAGCCGGCCCTCGGATGGGACAGCGGCAAGTTCACGGCCCAGGCCGCCGCCCGGCGCACCGAGCCGGGTCGCCTGCGGGCCGTGGACGGCCCCTGCCAGCGCGAATTCCTCAGCCCCCTGCCGGTGACGCTCCTGCCCCTGACCGGCGACGCGGTACAGCGCCTCGGCTTCCTGGGGCTGCGCACCCTCGGGCAGTATGCGGCGCTGCCCAAGGCGGCCGTGGGCCAGCAGTTCGGCCAGGCGGGGATCCTGGCCCAGCGCTACGCCCGGGGCGAGGACAACCGGCCCGTGGTACCCCGCTGGCAGATGCCGCAGTTGGCAGCCGAGATTGAGTTTGAGACGTCCCTAGTCGAGCAGACGCGAATGGTGGTCACCCTAGAGCGCCTGGTCGCGCCCCTGCTGGCCGAGCTGCGCGGCAAATTGCAGGCCTGCGGCCGGGTGCGCCTGACGGTCCACTTTGATGACGGCACGGCCCAGGAGCGGGAGCGGGCCTTCCTGCAACCGGTCTCGGGAGAAGGGCACGTGGTGCGGACCTTGGGCCGCTTACTCGACCACTTTCGCTGGCAAGCGCCCGCCAGGGGCCTGGCCGTGACCCTGGCCCAGGTCCAGGAGGCCGTCGCCGAGCAGTTGACTCTCTTTCCCCTCCAGGACGAGCGCGAGGCCAAGCTCCGCGAGGTGCAGCGCTACCTGGCCGCCCGCTTTGGGGCGAACACACTGCGCCGGGCGGTGCTGGCACAGCCGGGCGCGCCCCTGCCCGAGTGGCGGGTCGGCTGGCTGGACGAGGGGACGCCGTGACCCGCCTCTGGCCCGAGGGCGAACCGATCGAGACTTGGGGCAATGCTGCGGACTGTCTGGACGGCTTCCACTGGCAGGGGACGGCCCACCGCGTGGCGTCCGTCCACAACCGCTGGCGGGTCCACACCCTGTGGTGGCAGCCGCAGGCGAGTATCTGGCGCGAGTACGTCAAGGTGACGACCGACAGCGGGCTGCTGTGCCTGCTCTACCGCGACCTGCTCCAGGGAGATTGGCGCTTGGCCCGTGTTTATGACTGACTATGTCGAGCTGCATTGCCATAGCTACTTCTCCCCGCTCGACGGCGCCTCGCCGCCGGAGGCGCTGGTCGAGCGCGCAGCAGCCCTGGGCTACCGGGCGCTGGCTCTGACCGACCACAACGGACTGTACGGCACAGTGCGCTTCTGGCGGACGGCGCGGGCGCGGGGCCTCAAGCCCATCATCGGCGCCGAGGTGATGCTGGAAGACCTGGGGCACTTGACGCTGCTGGCCGAGACCCAGCACGGCTACGCCAGTCTGTGCCGCCTGCTCAGCGCCGGGAACCTGGCGGGCAGCAAGGGCCAGCCCAAGCTCACCCTTGAGACGCTGGCTGAACACACGGAGGGTCTGCTTTGCCTGTCCGGCTGCCGCCAGGGCGCGGTATCACAGGCTCTGCTGGCCAAAGACGGGGCGGAAGCGCGCCAGGCAGCCGCTCACCTGCGCGACCTGTTCGGCGCCGACCGCTTCTGGGTCGAGCTCCAGCGCCCCAACCTGCCCAGCGACGCCCGGTTGACAGCCGCCCTCGTCGCCCTGGCCCACAAACTAGGCACCGACGTCGTGGCGACCAACAACGTCCACTATGCCGAGCGCGCCGGCCAGCGGCTACACGACGTCCTGACCTGCGTCCGCCACGGCGCCACCCTGCCTGAGGCCCTGGCCGCAGGGCTGCTGCACCCCAACTCGGAGCTGCACCTCAAGCCGCCAGGGGAGATGGCCGCCCTCTTTCGCGACGTGCCTCAAGCCTTGCGCAACACCCTCTGCATTGCCGAGCGCTGCGACGTCAGCCTCGATTTCTCCGCCCAGCGGCTGCCCGCCTTCCCCGTGCCGGAGGACCACACCCCCGACAGCTACCTCCGCCACCTGTGCGAGGATGGACTGCGCGCCAAGTTCGACCCGGTCACACCCCAGGCCCGGGCACAACTGGACCACGAGTTGGCCGTCGTCCAAGGGCTGGGGCTGGCCGGTTACTTTCTCGTCGTCTGGGACATTGTGCGGTTTGCCCGCAAACAGGGCATCCGTTGCCAGGGCCGGGGCTCGGCGGCCAACTCGCTGGTGGCCTACGTCCTGGGCATCACGCCCGTGGACCCCCTGCGCCATCACCTGCTCTTCGAGCGCTTTTTGAGCGGTGACAGCCACACCACGCCCGACATCGACGTGGACTTTGCCGCCGACCGCCGCGAGGAGGTCATCCAATACGTCTATGAGTGCTACGGCGAGGCCCACGTGGGCATGGTCTGCAACGTGGTCACCTACCGCGCCCGCTCGGCCCTGCGCGACGCAGCCAAGGCCCTGGCCTTCCCGCCCGATGTCGTCGACCGCGCCGCCAAATCCCTCGACACCCGCTCTGCCACAGAGGCTGCGGACATCATCGAGGACTCATTCCTGATACCCGATACCCGGTTTAAGCGCAGCACCCCGGAGGGGCCCGATACCTCCCTCCCCTGGCCCCTCCTCGCCGACCTCCTGCGCCAGATGGGCGGTGTGCCCCGCCACCTGTCCATCCACGTAGGTGGGATGGTGGTCACCGCCGCGCCTCTGGTCGAGGTCGTGCCCCTGGAGCGGGCGACGATGCCCGGCCGCGTCGTCGTCCAGTGGGACAAGGAGGGGGTCGAGGACGCGGGCCTCATCAAGATCGACCTGCTCAGCCTACGCACCCTGGGCGCCGTGGACGAGGCGCTGCGTCACGTCCGCGAGCAGCAAGGTGTGTCTCTCAATCTCGACAGCCTGCCCCTGGACGACCCGGTGGTCTATGAGATGCTACAACGGGCCGACACGGTGGGCTGCTTCCAGGTCGAGAGCCGCGCCCAGGCCCAGATGCTGCCCAAGCTGCGACCCACTTGCTTCGAAGACATCGTCGTCGGCGTGGCCCTCATCCGGCCGGGACCGATCCAGGGCGGCATGGTCCATCCCTATCTGCGCCGTCGCCAGGGTCTGGAGCCGGTGACCTACGCCCATCCCCTCCTGGAGCCAGCCCTGGCCGAGACATTGGGCGTCATCGTCTTTCAGGAGCAGGTGCTGCGGGTGGCCATGGCCGTCGCCGGCTTCCGCCCCGCCGAAGCTGACCAGCTCCGCCGGACCATGTCGGCAAAGCCGAGCAGCCGCTCCGACGAAGCGATGGCCACCCTGCGCGACCGATTCCTGGCGGGAGCCCGGGCCAACGGCGTGGGTGAGGCGACGGCAGTCGAAATCTGGGGGCAGTTGGCCGGGTTCGCCGGGTTCGGCTTCTGCAAATCGCACGCGGCCGCATTTGCCCTGCTGGCTTACCAGACCCTCTACCTCAAGGCCCACTATCCGGCCGCGTTCTTTTGCGCGCTGCTGAACCACCAGCCCCTGGGCTTCTACCCACCGGAGGTGCTCGTCGGCGATGCGCGGCGGCACGGGGTGGCGGTGTGGGGGCCGGATGTGAATCGAAGCGAGGCAGCGTGCACGCTGGAGCGGGCGGATGGCAACCTGGCGATTCGGTTGGGGCTGGGCTACGTGCACGGGTTGGGGGAGGCCTGGCGGGAGCGCATCGTCGAGCGGCGGGGCGAGCGGCGCTTCCGCGACCTGGCCGACTTCTGTCACCGTACGCGGCTACCCCGGCCGGTGGTCGAGAACCTGATCCGCGCCGGGGCGATGGAGGGATTTGGCCCGCGGCGAGACCTGCTGTGGGTGCTAGGCGGGCTGGTCTACCAGGAAGATGGGCTGGATCTGGAGGTACCGGTGGAGGCGGTGGACCTGCCAGTTCTGGGCGACGCTGAGCGCATGGCCTGGGAGTACGAGCTGCTGGGCCTGGCGCCCGGCGGGCACGTGATGGCGCTCTACCGCGACGCGTTACGGCGGCAGGGGGTATTGACCAGCCGCGAGCTGGCCGGTCGGCGCGATGGGGAGCGGGTGCGCGTCGCCGGCTGGGCCGTGGTCCGCCAGCGCCCGCCGACGGCCAAGGGCATGCTCTTTGTGAGTTTGGAAGACGAGGATGGGCTGATCAACCTGGTCGTGCGACCTGATGTCTACGAGCGTTATCGGGATGCCTTGCGCAATGCGCCGCTGTTGTGGGCCGAGGGTCGGGTGCAACGGGAGGGGGACGCGATCAGTGTGTTGGTGCACAGGGCGGCGGCCCTTGCGCCTCGTAGAGCCGGGTCTAGTCAGCCATTCCCGCGTTGGATTCGAACCTTTGGGGTTTTGGTCCCCAAGCGATGATCGGGGCTGAGATCCTCTACGCCAGCCCTGCAAAACTTGCCTGAGAGACCAAAAACCCCAAGGGTCTAAGTTCGCCCGACCGCGTCTTTGACAACCAGACTGTTCTATGTTACAATCTCCAATTGTATGATGTAATTCTTTTAAATAGGCGGTGCTGGCGGACGCAGACCTCGACCAACTTGGTCTGCCTACGGATTCGCCGTCGAATCGAAGAGGGCACCGTTGTCCACGGCAGCGTCCTTCTTGTTGTGCGCCACGCCGACCAGAACCTCGCCGGTGCAAGTACCGCCATGGCCGTCATCGGCAGAGAAGTAGATATGGTAGACGCGGCCGTCGCCGCCCCCCTGTCGTTCGGCCCGGACCTCGGCCACAGAAGTTCCCACGCCACGCCCATCGGGCACATGGCTGCCGTCACCCTCGCCATCCACCGGCTCATCCTGGTAGATGTTGTCAATGGCGATAGCGATTGGATCTCCTTCAGGATCAATGACGTCCAGGATTTCGACGGTCTGGAACTTGTGGTTGGGCGGCCAGATCTGTTCCACGCTTGGTGCCGCCCCTGAACAAACCGGGGGTTGGTTCAGAACCTCGACCGTCAAGCCATCGCTGTCGCTGCCGCCATCCTTGTCAGTTACCCAGAAGGTCAGTTCATAAGTTCCTTCAAGGGCAAAAGAGGTCATTGCCTCAACAGTGTCCCCATAATCGGCGGACCCGCTCCGATCTGCGCTTGCGTCACCGTCCAGGTCCCAGGACCAGTCGTAGGGCTCGTCATAGCTCCCCGCCGGGTCGTCCCAGGTACCTGCAACAGCGACCTCTTCATCTCGGTAAACGACCTGGTCAGCACCTGCCTCCGCGTCTGGCGCGACGTTGTCGATGAGTACACTTGCAGTAGTAGTATCGTAGGCACCGTGGTCATCGGTAACTTTCAGGCCCACGGTGTGCGCACCATCGTCGTTAAAGGTGACGTCTGCAGCGATGCCGCTGGCATCATCGTACTCACCGTCGTTATCCAGGTCCCACTCGTAGGAAACGATATCATTGTCTGGATCCAGGGAACTGGCGGCGGTAAGTGTGATCGTATCTCCCTCATCCCCCGTGTATGGCCCACCAGCATTGGCGACCGGTGGCTGATTCCGAGCCGGGGCATACACCTCGAACTCGTAGATCCAACCGTGCGTGATGTCACAGTTCCAGAGCTTGAAACGTACCTTGTTCGACGTAACGGGCTCAAACGTGTTTTCGGTAGGTGTCGAAAATCCTTCCCACCAGTTACTCGGCTCATCGGTGGGATATGCCAGGTAGTTGTGCCCAT
This sequence comes from Anaerolineae bacterium, assembly GCA_050053615.1. Lineage (GTDB taxonomy): Bacteria > Chloroflexota > Anaerolineae > JAAYZQ01 > JAAYZQ01 > JASFTJ01. The sequence continues at coordinate 6,873 of JASFTJ010000032.1, forward strand.
TAGTGGTGGAGAAAACGTCCTCCCAGTCCGAGCTGGCTTCATCCCAGTACTGAATTTTGTACGTGTTTGGTATGTGTCCCGATCCGTGGTGCCAGACCATCACTCTGTTGAATGTCTGGGGCTCAGCAAAGCTGATCGTTGCTTGCCTCCAGCCACAGGGTTCGATATACGGACGGCGACCGCCAGTGAAGGCCAGTCCATTGTACCACGCAGCCTCCCTGCGTGTCCCATCGACAATGTCCCACTTGTCCCAGCCCCCGCCCCAGCCGCGACTGGACTCCAGCGGATGGGGAAATCCTGTTCTGTCGGGATTGAGGGCGAGATCTTCTGGTGGGCTGGTCTCGGCAGGTGGAACCGGCGGGCTGGACCATACATCTGCAATGGGACTTGCCCAACTCAGCATTACGATTACAACGATTGGCAGAATCAAATGCCATTTACGAAACTTCATTTCTACAACCTCCTTATCTCTTGACCAACATGTATCATCAGTTTGCGACAAACCTTTGATCCTCAAGTTAGCCTACGAACATAACGATTGTGGCCCCTTGTGGCCGTTGTGAGTAGATCATAGCATGGTACCCTCAATTGACCCTCAACACATCCTGCTGGGCAGTAGAGCGAACAGAAGCATCCCCTTGGCCACGGAATGCTCTCGAGTCGGAAACACACAGGGGCGCACGGCAAAAGGCCTGGGCCTTTTTCAGGGCCACCTAGCGCCCATCCACCACGATCGTCTCGACGCATGAGGCATCAACCGCCGGCCGGAACTGGCTCAGGTCATAGGCCAGATCGGGGTTGAATTGCTTGACGATGGCGTCCATGTAGGGGATGGCGCCGGCCCGGCACAGGGCTTCGATGGCCCCGTGTTCCATGCCCAACGCCTCGGCGGCCTCGTAGATGGGGCAGCGGCCGACCTGGACCGTAGCTTTTTCCTCATTGCCTTCCGTAATCTGTGACGCGATGCCCAGGGCCTGCTTCAGGAACTCGCCGACCAGGGCAGCGGCCAGCTTGGGCGGAATCTCGTGGACGTCGATCCGCGCTTTCAACTCCTTCCCCTGGGCAGTGCCCATGGCCTTGGTCATCTCGTTGTTCAGGGCCAGGGCTCGCTCGGTGCCGATGTCTTGGGCGACGATATTCTGGTAGGCGAACAGAAAGGTCAAGCCGCTCTTGGCTCCGGTAAAGGTGTCTTTTACACTCATAAAAGCTCTCCTTTCCGGTTTGTCCAGTCAATATCAAATAGACACATCTTGACTATACCACAGCACCCTCAACTGACCCTCAACATGGCAGACAAAGAGCCGGTACGCGGAAAAGCGGCAGGCGGCTTCTGGCTGCCTGCCACTCTTTGATGGTTGAACAAGCATCGGGGGGCCTTTTGCCTATTGATCTTGAGCTCTGGCCTCTTGCTGCAACCGACGCGTTTGGGGGGTCGGTTCTACGTCCAGTTCGCGTTCCAGGTTCTCCTCCAGCCGCGCATACTGAGACAGGGCTTTGGACCGCTCTCCATCTTGCAGGGCCAGACGCATCAATTCGCGGGCCGCCACCTCACGACAAGGTTCCTCGGCCAGCACCTTGCGGTACAGCTCGATCGCTTCCTCGTCCCGATTTTGGGCCTGGAGCAGGTCGCCTAGCCCCTGCAAGCCGTCGAGGTAGAGCTGGCGGTACCGCGCCCGCTCCGTCCAGCAATCCAACTGGTAGACATCCAGATCGGCCAAAAAGTCGCCGCGGTAGAGGGCGATGGCCTGCCGGTAGAGGCGCTCCGCACGGCCAGGGCTGTCCACCCCGTCGACGGCCGCCAGCTTGTTCTCGAAAACATCCACGTCCAGCCAGTGGCTGCGGCCGCCGACCAGCCGGTAGCGGTTGCCACGGATCTGGATGTAGGCCGACTCCGGCCCCTGCTCGAGGTCCGGCTCCAGGCTGTGCCGCACATGGTAGACGGTTGTGTGCAGGTTGTGGAGCGCCGCCTGGCGGGTCTTGTCCGGCCACAGGGTTGCCAGCAAACGCTCGCGGCGGATGGCCTGGCCTCGGTGGAGGACCAGCAGGGCGAACAGGGTGCGCACCTTGGCCCGCCGCCGAAACGCGCCGCCCACGGGCGAACCGTCGGCTCGCTGGACCACGACGGGGCCCAGCAGTCGGATGCGCAGGGGAGGGACCGATGTCCCGGCATCCTCCACCAGGCGGAAGAGGTGTACCAGCGCGCCATAGCCCTCGTCGCGCGATTCATCGGGAACGACGAGACCACTGACGTCGATCCAGGCCATCTGACCATCGCCGCATCGGACCCGGCGATGGAAGGCGCGGATCGGTCTGCCGTCTCGTGCCCACTGGTCGATGGCACATTGCGCCCGGCAGACTGGCTGCCCCCCCAGATCGCGGCCGGCCAGCAATTCATAGCAGAACTGGCCCAGGGCCTCCTCGGCGGTGTACCCTAGCAGTTCCTCGGCCGCCTTGTTCCACAATATGATGCGCTGGTCGGCGTCCACCGCCCAGGCGCCATCGCCTGTGCTACCGAAAAGTGAGAGGAATTCACGCATTTCACGCGTTCGATCCCAATACCAATACTGGCCGACAACAACAAACCCTGCTACTTGCAGGCAGTAGATCGGACACACATCGGGCGATTTGCTACAAGGTCCTGCAAACCACGTTCGTCACGCCATTGATTTTTCGATGGTTTTTAGTGCTTATGCGTAGCTTAGTTAAATCCTAACACAGCGAGGCGGAGAAGTCAAGGTGGTTGGTATCAATACACCGCAATAGGCGGTCAAGATTGAAAACAAAGCCACTGTGCAGTACCCTCCTGGCTCAGCGTAAACGAAAAGTGGGGTCGAGGTCACGGGTTTGGGGCCAGCAGCGGGTTGGTCTATGTACAACGCCTACTTGCCGATGGTGAGCAAACAAGGCGGACCTGGAGAGAGCCAGACCGCTTCGAACACCCACAGATCAGCCTCTCTACTGTTGCCGGGGGATCCTCTCTAGCCACTGTGTGTGAGCGTTAGCAATGCCACCTCGGGACGGCAATTGAAGCGCACCGGCGGGGCAATCACGCCGATGCCCCGGCTGGTGTACACCTGCAACGTCGATCCCGGGACAGCCCGCAGCCCGGCAGGATACTTG
>JASFTJ010000033.1:0-9976 GCA_050053615.1 Anaerolineae bacterium
AAATGCCGCCCTCGAGGACGAGTGCTAGGCGCTTGGGCCTTTGCGGTTTCTCACAGCGGGAACTACCGAGATCTCGGAAGCCTGTCACCTGGGGTATTCGCGTTCCCAGCCGCTTCAGGATCTCAACAGGTTCCGCAGCAGGAAGAAGGCGTTGGCCGGGCGCTCGGCCAGGCGCCGCATAAAGTAGGGGTACCACTGCTGGCCGTAGGGCACATAGGCCCGCACTCGGTAGCCCTCGGCGGTCAGTTGACGCTGCAACTTGGAGCGAATGCCATACAGCATCTGGAATTCGAAACGGTCCTTGGAAATGCCCTGGCGGCGAGTATGGTCCATGGTCCAAGCAATCAGTTTGGTGTCGTGGGTGGCGATGGCTGGGATGACGCGGTTGACTTGTGCCTTTTCGCTGAATAGCTGCTCCATAAGCTGGACAAAGTTGGCGTCGGTGTCGGCTTTGTCGGGATAGGCGACCTCTGGCGGCTCGTCGTATGCTCCTTTGACCAGTCGCACAGAAGCGCCCAAGTCGACGAGGCGGGCCACGTCGTCGGCGCTGCGATAGAGATAACTCTGAATGACGACGCCCAGGTTTTTGTAGCGGCCCCACAGTTCCTCGAATAGGTCGAGTGTGGGCTGGACATAGTCGTAGCTCTCCATGTCGATGCGTACGAAGCGTTGGGCCTGGACGGCGCGGGTCACGATGCGTTCCAGGTTCTCTGCGGCCAATGCCGGGCTCAGGTCCAGGCCCAGCTGTGTCAGCTTGACTGACACGCCCGACTGTAGGTCATTGGCCTCAATCGCCGCCAGCAGGTCCAAAAGCTCGGTCGTGGCATCCCGGGCCTCGGTCTCGCTGGTCACATTCTCGCCCAGATGGTCCAGCGTGGCGAGCAGCCCCTGTTGATTGAGAGCTTGCACCACGGCGATGGCTTCCCCCAGCTTTTCGCCGGCGACAAAGCGCCGTGCCATCCTCCGAGCTGGGCCTAGCCGTACCGTCATTTGCCGCAGCCGCTCGCTGCGAGATAGGATCAGAAAGAAGGTCCGCATCCATGACATGATTCGCTCACTCCTGTACGGTCTGCGCAGAGGCGGACTTTAGATGATGGTGGGTTCGCGGTACTCTCCGAACACCTGGCGAAAGACGTCCATGATCTCGCTCAGGGTGGCGTAGGCGCGTACGCAGTCCAGGATGTAGGGCATGGTGTTCTCGGTGCCCTGTGCCGCTTCGCGCAGCGCCTCCAGCGTCCCAGTCACTCGCTCGTTGTCGCGTTCGCGGCGCACTCGCTCCAGGCGGGCTACCTGCCGCTCATAGCCCTCGGGGTCCATCTCCAGCAGCGGGATGCGGACGGGCTCGTCTTCCTCGTACTCGTTGATGCCGACGACGACCCGCTGGTGGGTGTCGATCTCCATCTGGTAGCGGTAGGCGGCTTCGGCGATCTCGCGCTGGAAAAACCCCTTCTCAATGGCGGGGATCACGCCGCCTACAGCCTCGATCTGGCGAAAGTACTCGCGTGCCTCCTGCTCCATGCGGTCCGTCATAGCCTCGACGAAATAGGAACCGGCCAGGGGATCCACGGTGTTGACCACGCCGCTTTCGTGGGCGATGAGTTGCTGGGTGCGCAGGGCGACCTTGACGGCGTACTCGCTGGGCAGGGCCAGCGCCTCATCCATGCTGTTGGTGTGGAGCGATTGCGTGCCGCCCAGCACCGCCGCCAGCGCCTGCCAGGCGGTGCGCACGATGTTGTTCTCCGGCTGCTGGGCGGTCAGGCTGCATCCCGCCGTCTGGGTGTGAAACCGCAGCAGCCAGCTTCGTGGATTCTCCGCCCCAAAGGTCTCCCGCATCTCCCGGGCCCAGATGCGGCGCGCCGCCCGGAACTTGGCGATCTCTTCGAAAAAGTCGTTATGCGAGTTGAAAAAGAAAGAGAGCCGCGGCGTAAACTCGTCCACGTCCAGGCCGCGCTCGATGCCCCAACGCACGTACTCCAGCCCGTCGGCAAGGGTGAAGGCCAGTTCCTGGGCCGCCGTCGAGCCCGCCTCGCGGATGTGGTAGCCGCTGATGCTGATGGTGTTCCAGCGAGGCAGATGCTTGGAGCCGAACTCGAAGGTGTCCACCACCAGCCGCATCGAGGGCTTGGGCGGAAAGATGAACTCCTTCTGGGCGATGTACTCCTTCAGGATGTCGTTCTGGATCGTGCCGCCCAGCGCCTCCATTGGGATGCCGCGTTTTTCGGCCATGGCGATGTACATGGCCCAGATGACGGCCGCCGGGCCGTTGATGGTCATCGACGTCGTCACCTCGTCCACCGGGATGCCGTCAAAGAGGACCTCCATGTCGGCCAGGCTGGAGACGGCTACGCCGCACTTGCCGAACTCGCCCAGGGCCTCGGGCGCGTCGGTATCGTAGCCGTAGAGGGTCGGCATGTCAAAGGCGACCGACAGGCCGGTCTCGCCGTGGTCGAGTAGGTACTTGTAGCGCTCGTTGGTCTCCTCAGCCGTGCCGAACCCGGCGAACATGCGCATGGTCCACAGCCGACCGCGATGCATGGTGGCGTGTACGCCCCGCGTGAAAGGAAACTCGCCGGGGAAGCCCAGGTCGCGGTCGTAGTCCAGGTCGGCCACGTCCAGCGGCGTGTAGAGCCGCTCCACCGGCTCGCTGGAGGTGGTCATAAACTTGTCCAACCGTTCAGGGAAACGATCCAGGGTTTTCTGGAGTGTAGTTTCTTGCCATTGCTTCCGTTTTTCCTCGAGCGCTTTTCGCTCTTCCGGGTCAATCATGGTTGCTCCCTTCATAGTCTGGACCAGTCTGGGCTAGTGCTTGTGCTCTACCAGCTCGATGAGTACGCCGTGCATGGCCTTGGGATGGACAAAGGCCACCCGCCCGTGGGCGCCCTGGCGCGGTGCATCGTCGATGAGCTGTACGTCGTAGGTCTTGAGACGGGCCAGGGTCGCCTCGATGTCGTCCACCTCGATGCAGATGTGGTGAATGCCCTCGCCGCGCTTTTCTAGGTACTTGGCGATGCCGGTGTCGTCGGTGAGGGGCTGGACCAACTCGACGTTGCTCTCGCCGATGGGCAGGAAGGCAACCTCGACCTTCTGATCGGGCACCTCCACCATGTCTTTCAGCGGCAGGCCCAGGGCGGTTTCATAGACCTTCAGCGCTTCTTGGATGTCGTGCACGACGATGCCGATGTGGTCGATTTTCATGTCTGCTCCCTCACTGCGGTACGCTCGATGGTGTGCCCTTTCAACTGCTGGCGGCTGTGGAGACAACGGCCTAGAATAATATCGAAGCTTGATACTCGCCAAAGACTCTGCGCATCACGCCGCAGATCTCGCCCAGCGTGGCGTACGCCTCCACCGCGTTCAGGATGAGGGGCAGCAAGTTTTCGTCGCCGCGAGCGCTCTGTTCCAGACGCGACAGCGCTGCCGACACCGTTTCGGCGTCCCGGCGCGCTCGCAGGGCCTGTAGCCGCGCTGCTTGTCGCTCGCCGACCGCCGGATCGACCCGCAGCAGGTCCAGTTCCAGTTCTTCCTCTACCTCATAGCGGTTGATGCCGACGATGACCTTGTCGCCTTGATCCACGGCGAGCTGCCAGCGGTAGGCGCTCTCCTGGATCTCGCGCTGGACATAGCCTTGCTCGATGGCCTTGAGTGCGCCGCCCAGGGCATCGATCTTGTCAATGTAATCACGAGCTTGTTGCTCGATCTTGTCGGTCCACTCTTCGATAAGGTAGCTGCCTGCCAGTGGGTCCACCGAATCGGCGACGCCGCTCTCGTGGGCGATGATCTGCTGGGTGCGCAGCGCGATCTGTACTGACTGCTCGGTGGGCAGGCTCAGCGCTTCGTCGCGGGAGTTGGTGTGCAGGCTCTGGGTGCCGCCCAGCACCGCCGCCAGCGCCTGGAGGGTGACGCGCACGACATTGTTCTCCGGCTGCTGGGCGGTGAGCATCGAGCCTGCCGTCTGGGTGTGAAAGCGCAGCCGCCACGAGCGGGGATTCTGTGCGCCGAACCGCTCGCGCATGATGCGTGCCCAGAGCCGCCGGGCGGCGCGGAACTTGGCCACCTCTTCGAGCAGGTTGTTGTGGGCGTTGAAAAAGAAAGAGAGGCGCGGCGCAAAATCGTCCACGTCCAGCCCGGCGTCGAGGGCCGCCTGGACGTAGGCCACCGCGTTCGCCAGGGTAAAGGCCACCTCCTGCACCGCCGTCGAGCCCGCCTCGCGGATGTGGTAGCCGCTGATGCTGATGGTGTTCCAGCGGGGCACGTGATCGTGGCAGTAGCGAAAGAGGTCGGTGATGAGCCGCATCGAGGGGCCGGGCGGGTAGATGTATGTGCCTCGGGCGATGTACTCTTTCAAGATATCATTCTGGACCGTGCCCCGCAACTCGCTCGGGTCCACGCCCTGCTTTTTGCCGACGGCCACGTACATGGCCAGCAGCACGGTCGCCGGGGCGTTGATGGTCATTGAGGTCGAAACCTTGTCCAGCGGGATGCCGTCGAACAGCCGCTCCATGTCCTCCAGCGACGAGATGGCCACGCCGACCTTGCCCACCTCGCCGGCGGCGATGGGGTCGTCCGAGTCGTAGCCGATCTGGGTCGGCAGGTCAAAGGCTACCGACAGGCCCGTCTGGCCCTGTTCCAGTAGGTACTTGTAGCGCTCGTTGGTCTCGCTGGCGCTGCCAAAGCCGGCGTATTGACGCATGGTCCAGAAGCGACCGCGGTACATCGTCGGTTGCACGCCTCGGGTGAAGGGGTACTGACCGGGGAATCCTAGGTCATCAACGTACTCGACTTTGATGTCTTCTGGGGTGTAGAGCCGCTCGACTGGAATGCCCGATTCGGTCTGGAATTCCGAGCGGCGCTCCGGATAGCGGCTGATCGTCCTGTGGAGCGTCGTCGCTTCCCATTCGTCTTGGAGTTGTTGGATGTTGTCTGCCATTCAATGCCCCTATTCGAGTTCGGTTCGCGCTGTCCCCATGTTCACGGCCTGCTCCATGCCTGCACGATTATTCGATCTCGGCCAGTACGGTCCCCGCTTCCACATCCTGTCCAGGCTGGGCGTGGAGGGCCTTGACGACGCCGGCTCTGGCCGCTTTCAATTCGTTCTCCATCTTCATGGCCTCCAAGATGCAGATGACGTCTCCTTCATCCACCTCATCGCCCTCAGCTACGAGCACGCGGATGATCTTGCCTGGCATGATGGCCGTTACCGCGCCCTCAGCGATGGCCATGGCGCGCGCGGGTTTGGGCCTACCCGGTTCTGCGTCCAAGCCCTCTACGGTGAGATCGTGGGTGATACCCCTGATCATAGCCTTACTTGCGTGCGCGTCCAGAGTGATGTCGTAGGGAACGCCGTCTACGAGCACACGATCCGCATCCTCGTCAAAGCCCACGACAAAGGGTTGGCCGTTAACCAAGATGGAGTTGCCGTCCACGACGATCTTGTGGGTTGTGCCGTCTAGCGTCAGTGAAAACTCGCCCCTCATCGCATTCCTCCCGCCCCGTCGATCAAGTTTCCCCAGCGTCCACTCTGAGGCCGCCAGGCCATTTTCCATGGTGAAACAGAGATACCTGCCTTCTCTGCAGCTGTCGAGGGCTTGCTTTCCCACTGCTGCACTACTAACGCAGCCACTGCTGCCACAACGGCCTGCTTGGCCCCGCCGTCGTCCTTCCGCCGCTCCAAGAAGGGGCGCGCCACCTGGGGGAACAAGGCATAGCTGATGGCGTCCTCCTCGCTCCGGGCTAGGTCGCCGATCTCGGCGCGGGCCTGCTCCATGCCTGGTTCGATGAGGTCGGCCGGCCGGCAGTCAATGGGTTCCTCGTCGCCAATCGCCTTCCGTTTGATCTCTGGGTCGATGGAGGCCGGCGGTCGACCGTAATAGCCCCGCACATAGTTTTTGATTTCCTCGGGGATGACCTTGTAGCGCTCGCCCAGCACAACATTGAGGGTGGCCTGGGTTCCCACGAGTTGGCTGCTGGGCGTCACAAGTGGAGGATAGCCCAGCTCCTCCCGCACGCGGGGCACTTCATCCAGCACATCGCCGTAACGGTCTTCCGCGCCCTGCTCGCGGAGTTGGGAGACCAAGTTGGAGAGCATCCCGCCCGGAATCTGGAACTGCAAGACGCGGACATCGACGCCCTTCATTCCGCTCTCAAATGCGGCGTATTTCTTGCGCACCTCGGCAAAGTAGTTGCTGATCTCGACCAGTAGGTCCAGGTTCAGGCTGGTGTTCCGGGGCGATTCTTGCAGGATGCGGACCAGCGTCTCAGTGGGAGGCTGCGATGTGACCATGGACAAGGCGGAGATGGCTGTGTCCACGATGTCCACCCCCGCTTCCACCGCCTTGAGCACGGCGGCCATGGCCATGCCGCTGGTGTAGTGGGTATGGAGGTGGATGGGCGCCTTGACCTCGGTCTTGAGGCGGCCCACCAGCTCGTAGGCCACGTAGGGCGACAGCAGGCCGGCCATATCCTTGATGCAGATGGTATCGGCACCCATGTCCTCCATGACGCGGGCCATTTCGACGAAAGCGTCCACGTTGTGCACCGGGCTGATGGTGTAGCATAAGGACATTTCGGCCAGCGCACCCTCCCGCTTGACCACTTCCAGGGCCTTGCGCATGTTGCGCACGTCGTTCAGCGCATCGAAGATGCGGAACACGTCAATGCCATTTTCGTGGGCCTTGACGACAAAGCGCTCCAGTACATCGTCGGGATAATGTTTGTAGCCCACCACGTTCTGCCCCCGCAGGAGCATTTGGAAGGGCGTGTTGGGCATTCTGGCCTTGAGTTTTCGGATGCGCTCCCATGGATCTTCGTTGAGGAAGCGCATGGCAGAGTCAAAGGTGGCCCCGCCCCACATCTCTACCGACCAGAAGCCCACCTGGTCCAATTTTTCGGCGATGGGCATCGTCGGCGTGCCGATCATGTCGTCGGTGCGCATGCGTGTAGCCAGCAGGCTCTGGTGCGCATCGCGCAGGATGGTATCGCAAATGCGAACGGGTGTGTTCTCCATAAGAAACCTCTCCTACCTTCAGGCTGGTTCAATCTCAGATTGGGCCAAGCTTGCTATGATCTACTCCGCAAACAGGTACGCTGCCTTGAACATTAGCACCAGCGCCTCCTCCTCGGCGCGGGAGCGGTGGCGCTCGCCGGCCTTGACCACCAGCGTCTCGCCCTGGCGCACGGGTACGCTGGGACCGTCATAGTAGTCAATAAGGATTTCGCCCTCCAGGACGATGTACATCTCGTCCTTTGTGTGCTCGTGGAATTTCCAGGCGCCGTCGAATCGGCTCAGGTAGGCGCAATAGTCGTCCACCTGGCCCAATACTCTGTGCGTGAATGGCTGGGTCAAAAGTGCAGCGGTCTCTGCAATGCTTACCCTTTGTTCAGGCATGTTTTCCTCCCTCGTTCCGGTGTGCCTGCTTTCCTTTTCGTCTCTTGGGCAGCAAGCTACCCTTCCTGTGGTCTATGGGTTCTGGCGTGTAGCCCACGGTTTCACCACCTCGCGCCAGGCCTCGGCTGCCTTCTCAGCATGATCAGCGGCCTTTAGCCAGTTCCCGTTGAGTCGGTAGGTATCGGATATGGCCCAATGGGCCTCGGCAACAAGAGCTTGGGCCCCGACGTTGTGGCGGAGGCCCAAGGATTGGCGAAAGGCGTCCAGGGCCTCCTCCAGCCGACCCTGTTTCTTTTGCCACTGGCCTCGGGTGAACATGACGTAGGCCAGGCCGATCTGGTCGTCAAGCTCACGGGCGATGACCTCGCTGTCGCGCAGATGTTTGTCGGCCTCGCGCCAGTGCCCCTGACTGACCAGCACCTCGGCGATGTTGTGCAGGCTGCGTCCTTCCTCCAACCGCAGGTCCCCTTCCCGGCGGATGGCAAGACTTGCACGATGGGCATCAATCGCCTTGACAGGATGGCCGAGACGCAGATGGGCCACACCCAGGTTGTTGAGCGCCCATGCTTCCTGCTCCCGCGAACCCAGTCCCTGGCACAGACGTAAGCTGTGCTCAAAAGCGACCACCGCTTCATGACGACGGCCCTGGCGCAAGTGGGCCCAACCCATCAGGTTATAGATCGCTGCTCGGTTGCTGTTGTCGCCCACTACGGAGGATAGCACAAGGGCTTCTTGTTCCAGGATGAGTTGCTCTTGCCACTGACCACCGTAGTGCAATGATTCCCCAAGCCAGCGCAACACTCGGGCCCGAAGATTCAGCGGCAGATCCTGGGCGAGCAGCTTACGGAAGCCTCTCTCGGCAGCGCGCCAGTTCTGTCGTGCCCAGTCCAGCCGTGTCTCATAGTACTGTGCCCACACCTGTGTGGGATCGGTCGATTCTTCCCCTGCTTGATGTATTTCATCGATTATATCCTGGGCTTCATCCAAGCGATTGGCAGCCAACAAGGCTTCCATCCGTTCTTTCAGTTCTTCAATGTTCATTCCCTTTCCCTTCCAGGACTAATCGGTCACATTCCAGCCGGGATTGAGCGTCTATAGCGGAATATTCCCGTGTTTCTTGGGTGGATTCGTATCCCGTTTGTTCTGGAGCATCTGCAAGGCTTCAATGAGCCGGGGCCGCGTCTCGTGCGGTTCGATCACGTCGTCAATGTAGCCGCGCGCAGCCGCCACGTAGGGATTGGCAAAGGTGTCGCGGTATTCCTCTACGAGCCGCGCTTGTTCCGCCTTCGGGTCCTCGGCTTCGGCGATCTGTTTGCGAAAGATAATGTTCACCGCGCCCTCCGGCCCCATCACCGCGATCTCGGCTGAGGGCCAAGCGTAGCTGATGTCACCGCGGATGTGCTTTGAGCTCATCACGTCGTAGGCGCCGCCGTAGGCCTTGCGAGTGATGATGGTGAGTTTGGGCACCGTTGCCTCGCAGTAGGCGTAGAGCAGCTTGGCCCCATTGCGGATGATGCCGCCATGCTCCTGAGCCACACCGGGCAGAAAGCCGGGCACATCCTCAAGGGTGATGATGGGGATGTTGAACGCATCGCAGAAGCGCACAAAGCGCGCCGCCTTGGTGCTGGAATCGATATCCAGCACACCGGCTAGGATCATTGGTTGTTGAGCCACGATGCCCACAGAAAAGCCCCCCAGCCGGGCAAAGCCGATGACAATGTTCTGCGCCCAGTGTTCCTGCACCTCCAGGAAATCACCGTCGTCCACTACGCGGCGGATCACGTCTTTGATGTTGTACGGCTTGGTCGGGCTGTCAGGTACAAGTGTATCCAGTGCCTCGTCGGACCGATCGGCTGGATCGTCGGTGGGCACGAAGGGGGGGTCCTCCATGTTGTTCTGAGGGAGATAGCTGAGTAGCTTGCGGGTTTGGTAGAAGCAATCTTCTTCATCCTGGGCGGCAAAATGGGCCACACCGCTCTTTGTGTTGTGGACCATCGCTCCCCCAAGCTCCTCAGACGTGACTTCCTCGCGCGTCACGGCCTTGATCACCTCCGGACCGGTGATGTGCATAAAGCTAGTGTCCTTGACCATCAGGATGAAATCGGTCATAGCTGGGGAATAGACCGCTCCACCGGCACACGGTCCCATGATGGCGCTGATCTGGGGCACCACACCTGAGGCCAGCACGTTGCGCAAAAAGACGTAGGCGTAAGCCGCCAGGCTAACCACCCCCTCCTGGATGCGCGCTCCGCCCGAGTCGTTTAGGCCGATGACGGGCGCGCCGTTTTTCATGGCCAGGTCCATGATCTTGCACACCTTCTCAGCGTGAACCTCGCCCAGCGAGCCGCCAAAGACTGTGAAATCCTGGCTAAAGACGTACACTAGCCGGCCGTCAATCCTGCCCCAGCCGGTGACCACGCTGTCGCTTAGGTACTTTTTCTCTTCGATACCAAAGCCCACGGTGCGGTGGGTCACAAACATGTCCAGTTCCCGGAAAGTGCCGGGATCCAGAAGGCGTTCGACGCGCTCCCGCGCGGTGAGCTTGCCTTTGGCATGCTGGCGTTCAATGCGTGCCGTGCCACCGCCTAACTT
>JASFTJ010000034.1:0-9898 GCA_050053615.1 Anaerolineae bacterium
TCGCAGACGAGACATCCTCTCTCGCCGCGACCCGGCCTGGTGGGTCGACCTACACACTCTGGCCCGGAACCTGGCCCCACAAGCCATTGTTGGCCGGCTATGGCGACCCTCAGCGCCAACTATGGTAGTGGGTGGTCATCTATCCGGTCTCAGAGACCGTCCTTCTCATCAGATCGTATTCTTCCCGACTGATCTCGCCCCGGGCAAAGCGCCTATCGAGGATCTCGCGGGCGCTCAGGTCCCGTCCGGTCGGCGGCGCCGGCGGCCGGTTTGCACTCGGGAACAGTCCTTGCACCAGCCAGACGGCCAGAGCGATCAGCGCCCCCCAAAAGAGAAGCATCAGTATCAGGCCAAAGCCCATTCCCCAAGCCATCATTCTCTCGTACCTCCCCTAGCTCGACAACAATTCTTTCATGCGTTCGAACTCTTTGCGGTCAATCTCGCCGCCGGCGTAGCGCCGCTTGAGAATCTCCATCGGCGATTCGCCCCGGTCAGCCGGCTGTGTGCCCTGCCGAACCAGGCTGGCGACCAACAAGGCGATGCCGCCAAGGACCACACCCCAGAACAGAAACATGAGAATCCCTCCACCAAATGTATGCATCCCCCACGGGGAGCCATAGCCGCCTCTCATCCCAAAGCCGGATTGCCAACAACCCGCGCCCCAGAGCTGACTGCCCAACAACCACCCTCCACCCAACAGGGCTACCACAGCCAGCGTGATGCCGATGACAATGATTCGAGTCTTCATTTATCCATCCCTCCAAGTCAAACCAAGTTCGCTCAAGCCAGATCCTCCAAGATGGCCTGATACTCTTCGCGGGTCAGTTCGCCGCGGGCATATCGGGCCTGCAGAATCTCACGGGCCGATGGCTGCTTCGTCTCCGATGATTGCGTCTTAGGCGTAGTCCCTGCCAAAGCGCCAAACCTCTGCCACAGCCAGATGACCAGGAACACCAAGCCGACCAGCAACCCGATGGTCAACAAGCCCAGGCCGCCTCCAACCCCCGCCATCATTCCTCCGCCCATCATTCTTCGTCCTCCTCTTCGTCCGTTTGGTGCAGCACACTGGCCGCACCTATGATTTTTTATGTCTGAGGACAGAATAACAGGGCTAGATCAAGGAACCATGAAGCGAGTTTAAAGATTTGGTAAAGAAAAAGAGCGATAGACCAAATCAGGCCATCGCTCAAGGCGATCGACAAAGATAGTATTAACCATCCATTCAAACACCGTAAAGCAGAAGTCAAGCGCCAGTTGAGTAGCTGCGAGCAAATAGCGAATAGCGTATCGAAACCCAGCGTTCCTGCACGTTTCGTGCCCTTGGTTTCGATACGGTCTTGGGCCTACTCAACCAGCGGACAGTCGCTTATTCATCATACTGGCTCCGCTGAGAATAGGTCTTTTCAGCGAGGGAAGGGAAAGGGGTGGATACCCGTTTTCTCTCGACTGCCCTTTTTCAGGGCAGTCAATACGTTATTCGGCCATTGGTACAAGATTAGGCAACAGGCAGGGTAAACGAAAAGATACTCCCCAGGCCTGGCCCCTCGCTGGCGGCCCGGACCTGCCCGCCGTGGGCCTCGACCAGGTGTTTGGCAATAGTCAGACCAATGCCGCTGCCGCCCCCGGCCCGCGAGCGTGACTTGTCCACCCGGTAGAAACGCTCAAAGACGTGCGGCAGATGCTCCGGGGAGATGCCGATGCCGGTGTCCTGCACCGCAAAGCGCACGCGCTCCCCCTCGCGCCGGACAGAGAGAGAGACCCGGCCGCCGGACGGCGTGTATTGCAGGGCGTTGCCCACCAGGTTGAGCAACACCTGGCCAATGCGGTCCTCGTCGGCGCGGACGAGAGGTAGGTTTGCAGACGCTTCAGTCTCCAAAGCCACGCCTTTTTCCTCAAACTGTCGCTGCAGGCGATCCGTTACGGTTTCGACCAGGTGCGCCGTCAATGTGGGCCTCAGGTTCAGCTCAAACGTCCCCGCCTCGACCCGGCTGAGTTCCTGCAAGTCGTGGACCAGCCGTTGCAGCCGGTCGGCCTCACGGAACACCTGTTGAAAAGTGGACGCTTCCGCCGGCAGCACGCCGTCAATCAGACCTTCCATGTACCCTTTGATCGCCGATAGCGGCGTGCGTAGCTCGTGGGCTACATTGCCAATCAGTTCCAGACGACGGGCTTCCGTTTGCTCCAGACGGTCGGTCATCTGATTGAAGCTGAGTGCCAGACGCGCCAGTTCATCCAACTCCTCGCGTTCGACATCACCCGGGACGCCCACCCGTTCGTCATAGTGCCCCTCGGCGATACGCTGGCTGGCAGCCATCATCTCCTGCACGGGCAGTACGACTCGCCGACTGACGAACAAGCTGACCGCCATCGCCGCCAGAAAGGCCGCGATGCCTGCCACGACCAACGCCTCCATCACGGCGCTCCGAAAATTGGCATAGAGGTCCGCGCCCATACCCATCATCCGGCCGCCCATCATGTCGGCCATAGCCGACATATGCCGGTCAAAGGCCGTAGGCACGGCGAACTCGGCCGCCGAGGCCAAAACTATGATGCCGACCAGGATGACGACAAGGTACGACAGGAACAACTTCCAACTCAGATGCCGGCGAATGAGCCTCAACATCTTTGAGCCTCCTTGTCTTCCATGCGATAGGCCAGGCCGCGCACGATGACGATGAAGCGACTATCGCCCAGCTTCTGCCGGATGCGCCATGTGCACATCGACCGCCAGAACTGTCACCTGGCACATGGCGCTTTCCGCATCCTTTGCTGCCCAATCTCTATGGTACACGACAGAGAGACCGCTGTCAAGCCACCTGCTGATGAGCGTTGATCAGCGCGGCGGGCCGCTTGGCTGTGAAACGCCCTGCTGTCAGGAGCATCCCAGGGAACGAGCCATCAAGCACTTCCACCGACCCGGATGTGGACCACATTGGGCTCGCGGAGACACGGGCACGGGACCAGTGAGTGGATCGTGACCCTGCACCACAGGATCAAGGCGGGCGACCCGGTTATGAAATCGGAGAATTGACTCTGCCAAGCGGGCGCCGGAACCAGGAGGCAAACCAGAGACGATCAGGGCACATCGGAATGGGCTTGACAATCACCCCCCTGTCGTGTACCATGAAAGATGGGAAACAAAAGGGGAAGGAGGGACACCGTGTCCAGCACCAGAATCCTGGTAGTTGATGACGAACAGAGCATCGTCGACCTGGTGACGGCCTACCTGCGTCGCGAAGGGTATGAGGTCCACACTGCCATGGACGGACCAGCCGGTCTCAAGGCAGCGCGGGCCTTGGCACCCGATCTGATCGTCCTGGATGTGATGCTGCCCGGAATGGACGGCATCGAACTGCTCACCCAGTTGCGGCGCGAGTCGGATGTGTACGTTATCATGCTCACGGCCAAGTCGGAGGAGACGGACAAGATCGTCGGCCTATCAGTGGGCGCTGATGACTATCTGACCAAGCCCTTCAGTCCCCGCGAGCTAGTGGCCCGCGTCAAGGCTGCCCTGCGACGGCTCCGGACCGGCACGAGCGCAGCCGAACCCACCATCCTGGCCTTCGACCACATCCGTATCGACATCGGTCGCCGCCAGGTGTGGGTGGACGATCAACTGGCGGAGCTGACCAGCACCGAGTTCGACCTGCTCAAGACACTGGCCCAGCATCGGGGACGGGTGCTCAGCCGCGAGCAGCTCTTGTGGCAAGTTTGGGGCTATGATTTCTACGGCGAGGAGCGGGTGGTCGATGTGCACATCGGTCACATCCGGCAAAAGCTGGGCGATAGTCGCTTCATCGTCACCGTGCGCGGGGTGGGCTATCGCTTTGAGGACGGGGAAGTGTGACCATGC
The DNA here is from genome assembly GCA_050053615.1 of Anaerolineae bacterium. Classification (GTDB taxonomy): domain Bacteria; phylum Chloroflexota; class Anaerolineae; order JAAYZQ01; family JAAYZQ01; genus JASFTJ01. The sequence continues at coordinate 3,854 of JASFTJ010000034.1, forward strand.
TGAGTCACCTGAACTGGAAGCTATTCCTGTCGTGGCCGGCATCGTCGTCCTGGCCCCGGCCACGGCATGGGCGTTTTCGCGAGCCGGAATGATACCTTCCACCTCGCGCCGAGGATAGTTCCAGGAGTTGCTGGCCTGGCTGCGCAGGCAGCAGGCGGACAAGTCAGCCAGGCACCGCCCACGCATGGTTGAGGCACAAGGGCCCATGGGTTAGTTCAGCTCTTGCGACACATACAGGCAAAGCCAGATTTGACAAAGTCCGCCTTTTCAGGTATAGTTGCCGCCACAAACAAGCATGTCGCAACGGCTGTGAACCGGAGTAGTAGCGCCTGAGCGCGCGTTAGAGAGGTGGGCCTTGTGCTGAAAGCCCGCTCGCAAGCGACAGGAGTGAATGGGCCGGGGAGCTGACAGTTCGAACGGCGTTGGGCACGCCTAGTAGGGCTGGACGGAGTCGCCACCGTTATCAGGGCCGAGGGTATCGCCTTTCCTCGTGGAAGGGCCGTACCTGCAACGAGTGAGGCTGGCTCGCAACGCGCTCATGGCGCGTTTTTTTTTGTTGAACCAGCCTAACATGGGTGGCACCGCGGGAAGTGTCTTGCGCCTCTCGTCCCTTTAGGGATGAGAGGCGTTTTTGTATGGAAGGAGAAGAGATGGACATACCATCACGCGAGCACTTCCGGACGCTGGCTGCGCAAGGCGCGCTGGCGCCGGTCTACCGAGAACTGGCAGCGGACTTGGAGACGCCGGCTTCGGTCTACCTCAAGCTTTGCGGACGGGGGCCGAGTTTCCTGCTGGAAAGCGTAGAAAAAGCTGAGCAGGTGGGACGCTACTCTTTCCTGGGTTTCAATCCCCGCCGGCAAATCATCACCCGCGATCGTCAGGTGACTTTTTTGGACCATGGTCAATCTGAGCAGCGTCAGCTTGCCGAGGGCGAGGATCCGCTTGATGTCGTGGCTTCGGAGCTGAAGCGCTACCAGCCCATGGCGTCAATTGGCGAGTTGGAAAAGGACCTGCCTCGCTTCTTTGGTGGCGCAGTCGGCTACCTGGGCTACGACCTGGCACGCTTTTTCGAGCGCCTTCCAGACATGACGCACGATGAGCTACATCTACCCGATCTCCATCTACTTGTGACTGACACTTTGGTCATATTCGACCATGTGCGACATCGTTTGCTGATCGTTGCCAACGTCCACGCGCCGCCGGGTAGTGATCTGAATGCCGTTTACGGCGACGCGATCGCACGGCTGGATGCGATCGAGGCCAAGTTGCAGGCCTCGCTGCCGCCCTTGCCCGCGCCGCCAGGTCAGCCAGGCAGCAGACTGACATCGAACATGACGCAAGAGCAGTTCGAGGCAGCAGTGCGGAAGGCCAAGGAATACATCGCAGCAGGCGACATCTTTCAGGTCGTCCCCTCTCAGCGGTTGAGGCGCCGAACCCAGGCCAAACCATTCAGCATCTACCGGGCACTCCGCCGGCTTAATCCGTCGCCCTATATGTTTTTCCTGGCGCTTGGCGGCGACCCTCCGATTCACCTCATTGGCTCGTCGCCAGAAGTATTGGTACGCCTAGAGGGCCGCAACGCCGAGGTGCGGCCCATTGCCGGAACCCGCCCGCGTGGCAAAACAGAGGACAAAGACCGGGAGCTAGAAGCTGACCTGCTGGCCGACCCCAAGGAGCGCGCCGAGCACGTGATGCTTGTGGACTTGGGCCGCAACGATTTGGGCCGTGTCTGCAAGTTCGGCACCATCCAGGTCCCAGACCTGCTGACCGTAGAACGCTATTCACACGTCATCCACCTGGTCAGCCGTGTCACTGGACAACTGCGCGAGGGCGTGGGGGCCTACGATCTCTTGCGGGCCACCTTTCCGGCGGGTACAGTCAGTGGCGCCCCCAAAGTGCGGGCCATGGAGATTATCGAAGAGCTGGAGACAGTGCGGCGGGGCCATTACGCGGGCGCTGTTGGTTACTTTGGTTTCAACGGAAATATGGATACGTGTATCACCATCCGCACGATCTTGATGAAGGGGGACATGGCCTACCTGCAAGCCGGGGGAGGCATCGTCGCCGACAGCGATCCGACCCGCGAGTGGGAAGAAACACTGCACAAAGCCCGGGCGCTGAGTGTGGCGATCGAAATGGCAGAGCAGGGTGCATAAGTTGGAGGGCCGATCCCAGAGATTTGAGGAGAGGAAAATGATCCTAGTCATAGACAATTATGATTCCTTCACCTACAACTTGGTTCAGTACCTAGGCGAGCTCGGCGCCGAACTGCGCGTCTTTCGCAACGACCAAGTAAGCCTGGCCGACCTGGAGGCATTGCAGCCCTCGCACATCGTCATCTCGCCGGGGCCGGGCACCCCCCACGATGGCGGCATCTCCAACGACGTCATCCGGCAGTTCCATCGCCGCCTGCCCATCCTTGGCGTGTGCCTGGGCCACCAGTGCATCGGCCACGTCTTTGGCGGCCGGGTGGCTCGTGGCCCACGCCTGATGCACGGCAAAACCTCGCCCATCTATCACACCGGGCAGGGGGTGCTGGTTAATCTACCCAACCCCTTTCCCGCCACCCGCTACCACTCGCTTGTCGTCCAAGAGCCCTTGCCACCGGAGCTGGAAGTGACTGCCTTTACCACCGAGGGCGAAGTCATGGGCTTGCGCCACCGTCGCTATCCCACCTTTGGCGTCCAGTTCCACCCGGAGTCGATCCTCACCCCCGCGGGGAAGCGGGTGCTAGAGAATTTCTTGACGGTTTCAAGTATATGATACCAAATGTCCACTCAAACACCGTGAATCAGAAATCAAGCGCAGGTTGAGTAGCTGCGAGCGACCAGCGAGCAGCGTATCGAAGCCAAGCGTTCCTGCACGGTTCGTCCCCTTGGTTTCGATACAGCCTTTCGCTTATTCAACCGACGGGCGCTCGCTCATTCATGATGTTTTATTCAGCAATGAGTATCACGACTCAAGGAGGCAACCAATGGACATCAAACAGGCCATTGCACACGTGCTGGCAAGCAAAAACCTGACGGAAGCGGACGCCGAGGCGGTGATGGGCCAAATCATGGCCGGTAAGGCCACCCCAGCCCAGATAGGCGGCTTTCTGATCGCGCTACGCGTCAAGGGCGAAACGGTGGCCGAGGTGACCGGCTTTGCTCGTGCTATGCGGCGGAACGCTGTCGCTGTGCGGCCCCGCTGTGATTTCCTGGTGGATACCTGCGGCACCGGCGGCGACGGCGCTGGCACCTTCAACATCTCTACCACTGCTGCCTTTGTCGTCGCCGGCGCGGGCCCGGCCGTGGCCAAGCACGGCAACCGTTCGGTCTCCAGCCGTTGCGGCAGCGCCGATGTGCTGCAGGCGCTGGGCGTGAACCTGGACCAGTCGCCGCAAGCGGTCGCCGACTGCATCGATGAAGTGCGCATCGGTTTTCTCTTTGCCCCACGACTGCACCCGGCCATGAAACACGCCATCGGCCCCCGCCGCGAGATGGGCGTGCGCACCGTGTTCAACATCCTGGGCCCACTGACCAACCCTGCCGGGGCGCAGGTGCAGGTCCTGGGCGTCTACGACGGGGCGCTGACCGAGATGGTGGCCCATGTGTTGGGCTCCCTGGGCAGCCGGGCGGCCTTTGTCGTCCACGGCGCCGACGGACTGGACGAACTCTCGACCACCGGCCCCAACCGCGTCAGTCAACTGCAAGACGGCCAGGTGCACACCTTCGCCCTCGACCCGCAGGCGCTCGGGCTGCCCCGCGCCGCGCCGACCGACCTGCTGGGTGGCGACGTCGAGGAGAACGCCACTCTCACCCGCGCCGTGCTTGCGGGCAAATCCGGCCCCCACCGCGACGTGGTGCTCCTCAATAGCGCTGCGGCGCTGGTGGCCGCCGGCGTCGGGGTCGACCTGGACCAGGGCTTGGCCCTGGCCGCCCGCAGCATCGACTCGGGGGCCGCGCAGGCCCGGCTGGAAGCCCTCGTCGCTTTCACCAACAATGGGAGCCGCTGAGCCATGATCCTGGACGAGATCCTTGCCTACAAACAACAGGAACTGGCGCAACGCACGCAGGCTGTCCCCTTGACCGACCTCCGCGCCCGCGTCGCCGGGCAACCCGCCCCGCTCGACTTTGCCGCCGCTGTGGCCCGCCCAGGCGTCTCGCTCATCGCCGAGGTCAAGTGCGCTTCGCCCTCCAAAGGGCTGCTCTGCCCCGATTTCGAGCCGATCCGCCTGGCCGCCACCTTCGCCGCCCACGGCGCTACCGCCATCTCGGTCCTCACCGACACCCGATTCTTCCGCGGTTCTCTGGGCCACCTGTCGGCCATCCGCAGCGCCCTCCAGCCGCCCATCCCGCTTCTCCGTAAGGACTTTGTCTTTGACCGTTACCAGGTCTATGAGGCACGCGCCCACGGCGCCGACGCTTTGCTACTCATTGTCGCCATCCTGCCCAACAGTTTGCTGGCCGATCTGCTGGCTCTGACCCACGAGCTGGGCATGGCCGCCCTGGTCGAAGTGCACAACGAAGCAGAAATGGACCGCGCCCTGGCGCTCTGCCCCCGCGTGATAGGCATCAACAACCGCAACCTGCACGACTTTTCTGTGGATCTGGCAACGTTTGAGCGTCTTGGACCTTTGGTGCCGGAAAGGACCATGGCCGTGGCCGAGAGCGGCGTACACACTACGGCCAATGTGCGCCGCCTGGCCGCAGCGGGCGCCGATGCTGTCCTTGTCGGTGGGGCGCTGGTCACCGCCCCCGATGTAGCTGCCAAGGTCCGGGAACTGGCAATAGGAGGCCAGCCATGACCCAGGTCAAAATCTGCGGACTCACCAACCTGCAAGACGCCCTCATCGCCGTCGAGGCTGGCGCCGATCTGTTGGGTTTCATCTTTTACCCACCCAGCCCCCGCGCCGTGACGCCGGCGCGAGCCCGGGCCATCGTCGAGACGGTGCGGAACGCAGGCTTTCCCGTCCGCCTGGTGGGCGTCTTTGTGGACGAGCCGCCCGAGGACGTGCGCCAGACCGTATCGCGCTGCGGCCTGGACTATGCCCAACTGCACGGCGCAGAGTCGCCCCGCGAGGTCGCCGCGCTGATGGACGACGGGATCGCCGTCATCAAGGCCTTTCGCGTCCGCCACGACGTCTCGCCGGGCGAGATAGCCCGCTTCCGGGCGACGGCCTATCTGCTGGACGCCTATGTCGCTGGCCGACCCGGCGGCGCCGGACGCACCTTCGACTGGCAACTGGCCGTCCAGGCAGCCAGGCTGTTCCAGGTCCTCTTGGCCGGCGGCCTGACGCCCGATAACGTGGCCCAGGCTGTGCGCACCGTCCACCCCTGGGGCGTGGACGTGGCCAGCGGCGTCGAGGCTGCGCCGGGCCGCAAAGACCCCGATCAGGTGCGGCGTTTCGTCGCCGCCGTCAAGCGCGCCGATCAAGGAGACAGCCCATGACCCTTACCCTACCAGACGAACGTGGCTACTTTGGTTCCTACGGCGGCAAGTTCGTGCCGGAGACGCTGATGCCCGCCCTGGCCGCGCTGGAGCAGGCTTATCGCCAGGCTCAGGCCGACCCGGCCTTTCGGCGCGAGTTGGACGACTTGCTTCAGACCTATGTGGGCCGGCCCACCCCCCTCTCCTCTGCTCGTCGGCTGAGCGCCCATTGCGGCGGCGCCCAGATCTATTTCAAGCGGGAGGACTTGGCCCACACCGGCGCGCACAAGATCAACAACACCCTAGGACAAGCGCTCCTGGCCCAGCGGATGGACAAACATCGGCTGGTGGCCGAGACGGGCGCCGGTCAGCACGGTGTGGCGACGGCCACCGCCGCGGCCCTGTTGGGCCTGGATTGCGTCGTCTACATGGGCACTGAGGACATTCGCCGTCAGGCTCCGAATGTCGAGCGGATGAAACTGCTGGGGGCCGAGGTCCGGCCGGTGGACGCCGGCAGCCGCACTCTGAAAGACGCCATCAACGAAGCCATCCGCGACTGGGTTAGTAATGTCCATAATACCTACTATCTCCTTGGTTCTGTCGTTGGGCCGCACCCCTATCCGATGATGGTGC
>JASFTJ010000035.1:0-9860 GCA_050053615.1 Anaerolineae bacterium
GATCCTCGCATTCCGGCCGCCCTACTTTCGTTGCATCGGCCGCGATAGGTGGTGGGCGCCGCTGCGCTTTGTCTGGGACGAGTTCCGGACGTTTAACCTGGGGCGCCTGTAGACGATTTCTACTGGCCCTTACGGGTAGAGGTCGCAGGCTGTCAGAGTACGAACCTGGCTATCGTTGCCGAAAGAGGCCACGCAGCAGGATGTAACCACCGACCGCGATCAGGGCCACAGCCCAGATGATGCCCGTGTCGAATAGCCCTCCCAAGCCGATGGACAAGAACACGACGGCCAGGATGAAACCGCCCAGGAGCGGCTGTCGGTAGGCCGGTACGACCAGTCGGAAAGCGATCTCTAGGAGCAGGATGATCCCCGCGCCGAGGAAAAAGATGGGCCAGGCTTCGAGCATGGAATCTTCGAACAGGCCAAAGTTGGATGCCAGGAGCACCAGGCCAGCCCAGATGATGATGATGGCCCAGACGGCAGCGTTGAGCGGGTCGCGGCGCCACTTTTCCTCCCAGCTTTTTTCCTCTTTCTCCTCTTCCTTTTCCTGTTTCTCCGCTTTTTCTCCGTATTGTCTGTTTCGCTCTTCCTCAGACATGATCCCCTCCCTGCAAGAATGGATTCAGACTGTCAGCCATTATATCATAGATTTTCTGCGCTGTGAAATCACCGGTTCGAGTGATGCCTGGCTGTGGTTGCCCATGATGCATCTACTCTGCGATCTCGACCATTCCCCAGCTCATGACCACGGCCGCCACAAGAGCGCAGGCTGAGCCGGCCAGTGCATTCGGTGCGATGTCACCTGTCTGTTTCCACAGCCAGCCACCGGCAACTGCCCCCAGGATCCGGCCCAGGCTCATGGCTGCCATGTTGAGGGATAGCAGTGCCGCGCGGGCATCGGGGGCCAATTCTGTCGCTATCGGCAGCAGCGAGACAAGGCCAAACTCGAAGGTCAACACGGCGAGCACGATCCCGCCCAGGCCTGCCACCGGTCCCAGGTGGGCAAAACCAGGCAGCACGGCCAGGCCCGCAGCCAATCCCAGCAGTCCTACCAGCACGCTGCGCTTTTTGCCCAGCCGGTCGGTGAGCACCGTTACGCCCAGTTCCGCAGAAGCCTCCGCCAGGCCGACGACAATGGAAGCCAGTCCCAACGTGCTGAGGCTGAGCCCGAACGCGGTCTCTAGCCAGGCGCCGTAGACGATGAAGGGGATCTCCAGGGCGGCCATGAGCAGCAAGCTAGTGAGCAGCAGGACGACGATGCGTGGCTCATGCAGTAGGGTGCGCCAGCGATGGACGACGGAAGCGGCAAACGGCCCGGGCTCCTTTTGTCGAGGGGGAGATATTGTCGGAGAATCGGCCGGAGTCGCCCCGGGGGAGTCTTGAGCGGATGTCAGTCCGATGCGGGTCAGCCACAGGCTGACCAGCCCCAGTCCGACCAGGACAATCCACGGCGCACGCCAGCCTAGGTGCTCGATGAGGAAGCCGGCGGCTGGGACACCCAGCAGCCAAGCGCTCGACCAGGCCAGCTCCACGGTACCGATGACACGTCCTCGTTGAGAATAGGGCACTGTGTCGCTCAGGAAGGCGTGAACGGCAGGGTCGTACAGGACTTTGGACAGACCATAGGAGGCAAAGGCGACCACCGCAACGGGAAAGAGACCGCTCCCTGCCAGCAGCAGGCTGGCCGCGGTAAAGATCACCAATCCCGCTTCCATCGTCCGGCGGCGACCGAAGCGGTCGGCCAAGGGACCCAGCAGTGGGGCAATCAGGCCCGCACCCAGCCGCACGGTAACCAGCCCACCGGCCACTGCCAGCGATACATTCAGTCCCCTGGCGATGCTCGGCAGAAAGGGGTAGATAATGCGGTGCGCCGTGTTGAGGACCGTCCGGGTGACAAAGATGATGGCGAGTTGTGTCTTGGACAACTGCTTCATGGCCGGGCGAACGTAGAGACCTGATGCTCTTTACTTTCTTGTGGTGCGTCGTAGGTGACTTTGGTCCTTGATTGCTTCCAACGCTTCGCCGAACACCTTCAGTGTCTCTTCGATGGCGGCGTCGTCGTGGGCGGCGCACAGGAACCACGGCTCTCGGGCGTCGGGGTCGGGGATGACGCCGCGGGCCACCAACTGGCGGCAGAGAGCTGTGTACAGGGTCGAGTTGTGTTTCTGCATGTCCCGAAATTCCTGCGGTGGGTCCTCCATGAACAGGAGGCCGAACATGGTGCCTGGCCCCTGAATCTGGTGGGGGATGCCGGCCGCGGTCAACATTTCGGCAATGCCTGCTTTCAGTTTCTGGCCCTGGCCCTCGATCGTTTTCAGAATCTGGCCGTCTTCTAGTAGTGCCAGTGTGGCCTCGCCGGCAGCCACGCCCACGGCGTTGGAGCAATAAGTCCCGCCTTGTGCCACCCCCCTGCCGATTACCTCCATCATCTCGCGTTTGCCGCCGATCGCAGCCAAGGGGAAGCCGTTGGCCATGGCCTTGGCATAAGCTGTCAGGTCGGCCTCGACGTCAAAGGTTTCCTGGGCGCCGCCGGGCGCGATGCGAAAGCCGGTTTTGACCTCGTCAAAAATGAGGACGATGCCATACTCGTCACACTTTTCGCGTAGGAACTCCAGCCAGCCTTCCCTGGGGCCGATGCTGGCTGCGTTGCCCAGGATTGGCTCAACGAGCATGGCTGCTACCTGGTGCCCTTCTCGTCGGAGCGCCAGATCCAGCACCTCAAAGTCGTTGTACGGCAGGGTGATGATCAGGTCACGGATGCCGGCCGGGATGCCGGATGTCTGCTGGTAGGGGATGGGAGCACGGCGGGAGCCCAAACCTCTGGGGTTGGCCGAGGCGGTGGACCAGAGGACGTAGTCGTGCATGCCGTGGTACTGCCCTTCGAACTTGATGATCTTGTCCCGGCCGGTATAGCCGCGGGCAATGCGTACAGCGTGCATCGTGGCCTCGGTGCCCGAGTTGGCAAAGCGCACCAGTTCGACGCCGGGGCACATGCGGACGATACGTTCGGCAAGCTGTGTCTCCAGCTCGGTGATTGCGGCAAAGATGGTGCCTTGGCGGATGCTCTCCTCTACACGGTCGCAGACGGCGGGATGGGCATGGCCCAAGATGATGGGGCCAAAGCCGAGGCGGTAGTCGATGTAACGATTGCCGTCTGGATCCCAGAAGTAGCAGCCTTCACCTCGCGCTACGGCCGGGGTCTCGGTCGGTCCCCAGTAGCGAAAATTGGACGACACGCCCAAAGGCATGACTCTCATCGCCCGGTCGCGGATGGTTTGGCTTTTCTCATAGATTCTCGGGCTCATGCTTTGCTCCTCTGTATCGTAGGGACGATTGTCCTACAGCAGGGCGCCTGTCTCGATGATTTCTTCGTGGACCTGGATCTGTCGCTTGGCCAACTCTGCAAAGAAGGGCTGGGCGGAGAAGGCCAGCTCTGGCGGGACGACGCCTTTTTTCTCGGCTTGTCCATGGGCGATCATCTGCGCGCCGATGGACAGTGGGATGCCCACATTCTTAAAGTACGCGCTTTCGCCGCCCCATTCTTCCTGCGGGGGATGGTCATTTCGGTAGGTGCAGACGGCCCGCCGCCCATTTCGCGCGCCGGTGACTTCCACTACCAAGCCATAAGCCCAAACCGGATTCTCCCGCGACGACGGTGCAGCCCACAGCAGCTCGCGACAGGCGTCGAAGGTGGTCATCTCTTGGTTGCCAATTCTGACCGGCAAGTCAGAGAGCAGGCCAGCCTTCATCAGCGCTCCCATCAGCCGCATAACGTGGGGCGGGAAGCAACCCCGCACCGACGCTCGTTTTAGCCCGGGGATGGACTCGGGCAACGTGTAGGATTCGTCATGGGGCACATAGTAGACCATCTGCTCACCGATTTGCTCGTGGAAGCGGATGCGTCTGCCACCCGACATGGGCGTCGTGGGATGCCATTTTCCATCTTGGTAATACGTGGTGGGGCGTTCTTGAGTGTGCGGATCGAATTCCCACAGGGTGGTCGTCAGTAGCCCGGGCGCCGGGGCCAAGCAGCGGAAGGCGGCGAAATAGATGTCCACCGTTTCCACCTGATCCAGGATCTCTATGGCTCGACGGACCATCATGTTGGTGATGCCCGGGGTAGCGCCCATGCCGGGCACAAAGGTGATGCCTTTGCGCACTGCCTCGTCATGGAGGGCGAACTGCGGATCGTCGCTGGATAGGTCGCAGCCCGGCACGCCGACCGCAACGCAGGCTTTGTTGACGGGCAAATCGTACTTGAAAGGCAGGCCGTTCATCACCACGTCGAACTTGGGGAAGGTGTGGAGCATGGCGTCATAGTCGTTGGCGTCGAAGTGTATGACCTTCAGCCGGGGGTCGCCGATCGCGGTGACCAGTGTTTCCGCAGTCTCAATGTCATGGTCGGCGATGACGATCTCGTCAAAGTCGCTGAACGCGACCAGGTCGCGGGTGGATTCTTTGGCGACGGCTCCCGCGCCGCCTAGAGCCAAGATGCGCATGTTTCGATTCCTCCTGGCGTCAGACGGTGTTTGTCACGCGCAATTCGCGTGTCCGGTCCGACTATCGATCGCCGAGCTTCAAAGTGCTCAGCCGTTCAGCTGTCGGGATGCCCTCTCGCGTCCAGCCGCGGACGCGGTAGTACTCCTCCAACATGGCATCCAGGTCGGGTAGTATGCCCTCTGCGCCGCCGGAGGGTCGGGGTTCAGTCAGGAAGCGCCGAGGCAGCGTGTCATCGGCGCGGGTGACGCCCAGTCGCAAGTTGATTAGCCGCTTGAGGTTGAACAGTCGCTCCCCGGTCTGGAGCAGGTCGTCGGCGGTCCAATCCCAGCCCAGCGCAGCATTGAGCAGGTTTGTGGTACGCTGTGGTCCGATTTTGCCCTTGATGATGAACTTGCAGATCCCCAGGGGATTGTAGACGGCCATATAGTTCTGAAAGTCAGCCGCCACCTTTCCCTTGCCGGTGCTGTCATGCTCGTCGTATTCGTTCGGGGCGTACCAGTCTTCCCACTGGACGCCGTAGCCTAGCCAATAGGAGAGTGACTCCAGGTGGCAGGCGCCGCGCCCCGCGGTCGCATAATTGGCGGCCATGCTCACAAAAGCGCGCGGGTCGTGGTACGGCGCCTCCATGCCTTTTACGTGGATGGCAAATTCCTCGCTCTCCGGGCCGAGGCGCGATGCGGCTGCTCGCACGCCGTCGGCCAGCAGTTCGCCAAGCCCCTCGCGGCGGGCGATGGCGTGAATGGCCTCGATCATGGCCTCGGCGTTGCCCCAGGTCAGTTCCATCTGGGAGATCAGCCCCTTTTCGCACGCTTCCATGGCAAAGGCAAGGGCCCCCGAGGTGCTGATGGTGTCCAGCCCGTAGCGGTTGCAGAGGTCGTTCATGTGGGCGATGGCGTTCAGATCGTCGCACTGGCAGTTGCCGCCGAAGCCGGCCAGCGTCTCGTACTCTGGTCCGTGACCATAGACGCCAGCGTGGGGGCCATCCTCGATGTTCACCGTCTTGCCACAGCCGATGGGACAGGCGAAACAGTGGGTATGCTTCTCAAAGATTGTCTCGGCAATGCGCTGGCCCGAGATGCGCGCCGCTTCCTCCTCCCAACTGCCTAGCATCCAGTTCTTGAGGGGTAGGTCCCCGGTGCGCTCTGTGGCCGGAACGCCGCCCGCTGTGCCGAGCTGTGACATGCCCACCGAGTTCTCTTTGATGAATTTGTTGATCTCTCTCACAAAGCCGCGGAAGGCGTTCAGGTCGGGGTGCTTGGGCCGGTCCTTGCCGCGCACGACGATGGCCTTGAGGTTCTTTGAGCCCATGAGGGCGCCCATGCCGCCGCGGCCGGCCGCGCGGGCGTGTTCCTGTCCGCCTTGCATGACGCTGGCCATCCGCACCAGGTTCTCGCCGCCCGGCCCGATGCAGGCCGCTTGGGCCTTGGCGTCCGTCTCGTCGCGGAGCGCCTCAAAGGTCTCATAGTGATCTAGGCCCCACAGGTGAGTGGCGGGGCGGATTTCCACGTGGTCTGGACCCGTGTCATGGATCCAAAGGTAGACCGGCTCTTCCGCCCGCCCGGTGATGATCAGGCCGTCGAGTCCGGCAAAGCGCAGTTCCGCGCCCCAGTGACCGCCCATGTTGGCCTCGTTCCAGATGCCGGTCAGGGGTGAACGGCCACACCACGAGCTGCGGCAGCCGGTGGGCGAGAAGGTGCCGGTCAGCAGGCCGTTAAAGGCCAATAGTGGGCTGGCCGGTTCCAGAGGGCCAAGGCGCGGGTCCATCTCCTCGTAATAAATCTTGGCTGCCAGTCCGCTACCCAGGAGATAGCGGTGCACATCTGCCGCGTCGATCGGTTCGGCGCGGTGTGCGTCAGTGGTCAAATCAATTCGTAGCAGCTGACCAGCGTGAACGAGTGACATGCTTCTCTCCTCACCGCACTGCGGGGTGCGCTGTCTCTTGGATGGGGCGCGTTAGGAATCTAGCACCTGTTCAATGGGATAGGCCTGCATCACACGGGTGGTCTGGCGAAAGTTCATTTTTCTCCAAAAGCCCACGTCACCCGGGACAATGACTGCAATGCTGCCTGCCCCCCGGTCCTTGAAGCGCTGGACGATCTCTAGCACCAGAGCCCGGCCGATACCTTGCCGCTGATAGTTGGGATGCACGGAAGCCAAGTAGATGACAGCCCGCGAGCCATCATATGTTCCACGGATCATGCCGACAACCTTGCTCTCTATTTCGGCGACAAAGAATTCCGCGGCTTGGCATTTGTGGACACGAAGCATCGCTTCGGGACCGTCAATGTCCGGGTGTCCGTATTGCTGATTGGCCTTGAGGATGTCCACCAGGGCATCCCTGTCTTCAGGTCGAAAGTCTCGAATCTCCATGGTTATCCTTTGTACTCCTTGCTCCCTCTTTTGGATGAACACGCCAGAAGCACCCTGGCAACACGAAAAAAAGCGAGACGCCACTCCGCGCCTCGCTTTTCTGGGCAAAGGATTATGTTTCGGTCAAGTCTTCGTCCGGCATCTGCTTCTGTTCGAGCTCGGACAGTAACTCTTCCTTCTTTTTTGCAGCGGCAGTTTTTCCCTCTTCCACAGCTTGCTTGACCTGAGTCTGCAGTCGCCCTGCCCTGTCTTTTGCCTGGCTCTGCAATTCTGCAGCTGTTTCTTTGGCTTGGGTCTGGAATCCCTCGGCTCGCTTCCGGGTCTGTACACTCAGCTCGTCAGCCTGCTCTCTGAGTTCAATCCCCCTGTCTCGGATCAGGGTTCGTGTCTCTTCACCTGATTGAGGGGCAAAGAGCAGAGCTGCTGCGGCGCCCACGAGTGCGCCCACTAGAAATCCTGCAAAGAAATCAGCGCTGCACGTATTGTCTGCCATCTTTTCAACTCCTTTTCTGTATGATGACTCAAATCTTGACTCCGCTGAAAAAGACGCCTCAGCGGGGAAAAGAAGGGATATTCCCTTCACATTCTGGTGCCCTTTTCTCAGGGCAGGTATCTCTACTCCTGCGAATCTTGCCTTCGGGTATGGCTCCGATCCTTCTTGCTCTTGCTGCCTGTGAGAACCTGGACCGTCCGACGGACGGCTGACGCATAGCTGGCGGCTTTGATCATTGGATGCACCACGGCATCGCTGACGAAAGTGGTTGTACCCCGTACAGTGCTGACAGTGTCGTTGGCCGATTCCAGGATCGGTTTGATTTCGTCGCGCAGCAGTGTGATGAGACTCTGAAGCTGAAAGATCAGGATCGCCAGAAAGAGGCCGATGATAATGGTAACCAACGCCAGAACGATGATAAAGATGTCTCTCAGCACCGCTGCCACCGGAGGATTCGTTACCAGGCCATACCCTGCGCCACCGATGATGGCCAGGATGATCACAACAGCGGCTACGATCCCAATCGTCCTGCCGACATTGCGACTTGTCTTTTGCACCTTGTCATCCGGTGCATCGACCGGCGCTGCCTGTACGGGAGTTGCCTCTTCGATCTCTTCCATAGTCTCGTACTCCTGCGTTGATACTCGTGGCGGATGACTTATGTATGCCCAATGTGATTATAGCATATCTTCAAGGAGTGGTCAAAGTAACGTAGAACAGCGATCGGCCGTTTTCCGGCATTTGCAGTCTGGTCCAGGAATGCTATAATGACTTTCCTGTTGTCCTTTCAAGTGAACATTGACGGAGCGGGACGTCGGCTTGGCTTGGCTAGAACGGGGGAACATCATGAGAATTGCTCAAGAGAATGATCTGGTGCTACTTATTGGACAGGACCGCAAGCAGTTCCTTGTCCGCCTGCGTGCGGGTGGACAGCTTCAAACCCATCGGGGTTGCATCAATCACGACGACTTGTTGGGAAAGCCGATGGGGCGGGAGATCCAGTCGCACTTGGGCTATCCCTATGTTGTTCTGCAGCCCAGCACTTTCGATCTCGTGCGCGAGATCAAGCGCGCGACGCAGATCATGTATCCAAAGGATATCGGCTACGTGCTCCTCAAGTTGAACATCGTGCCAGGCAGCGAGGTCATTGAGGCTGGGACTGGCAGCGGTGGGTTAACGCTGGCCCTGGCGCGGACCATCGGTCCGACCGGTTGTGTTTACTCGTATGAGGTCCGAGCTGACATTCAGCGCCTGGCCCAGAGGAATCTCGATGCCCTGGGCTTGACCGATAATGTCGTTTTCAAGCTTTCGGACATCGCCCAAGGTTTTGATGAAACGGATGTGGATGCTCTCTTTTTGGATGTCCGTCGCCCCTGGAGGTACCTGGCGCAGGTCGTGAAGGCTCTGAAGGATGGAGGATTCTTTGGCGCCATCCTGCCCACGACCAATCAGGTGGTCGAGCTCATCCAGGCACTTGAAGCTCAGGAGGTGTTTGGGAACATCGAGGTCGAAGAGATTCTGGTGCGCGCCTACAAGGCTGTGCCAGCTCGCTTGCGGCCGATGGCTAGGATGGTGTCACACACCGGCTACCTGATCTTTGCCCGCAAAGTGAGTCGCGAGGTCAGCCGCGTGGACTATTGGGCCGATCGCAAGCGCCGCAAGTACGAAAAGATGCAGGCAAGATCCTCGGAAGAAGAAACTGAGTCGCCGCAAAAGGGGGATGAGGGACAGACATGACTGAATCCGGAGCGCAGGCTGGCCTGTGTGGGGCCTATTTGCCCCGGGTGCGGATGCGGTAGAGGGAGATGTCTCCTTCTTGGACAAAGTCGAACCAGACTTGCCACGCTTCGGATGGGTCGGTGGCATAGATTGGCCGGTCTCGCAGGTTGTGTCTGACAAGATCCCGGACCAAGTCGTCGGTCGAAGCGTCAGCACTCGTGGGTTCTGGGACGGCGAGATGCGGGTATAGCTGGCCCACATGGTCACGGTACCAGATGTAGGCCAAGAGTGGTCCGCTCACCACAGAGACGTCCGACCTCTGTTGCTCAGCATAGACGGCGTACCACAGCGCGAATGTTGGCCTGTCGCCGCGGACGATGATGACGCTTTCCGGGGCCGCGCGCTGCATGACCTGGTTGATATAGTGATGGACCGTATAATCGCCGCTCAGATTGTTCCTCTCCCAATGCATGACGATCGAGACAAGGGGCAGCAAGATGATCAAGATCACGGCTATCTGCCGCCGGCCTGCAAGTTGTAGTAGATAGCGCGCCCCCTTTGCCCACCACAGAGCCAGCAGGAGTATGGCCGGAAGCAGATAGACATGTGAGTCCGTGGTGTCGTAAAAGAAGGCGTACAGACCAAGCGGGAGCGTCCAGCTCAGGGTACAGAGTGTAAATCCTGGCTCTCGCTGCCGCCATCGCCAGCCCCCTGCCAAGGCGAGGCCCAGCCCCCACCAGCCGAACTGCTCACCGAGGATCCGGGCCCACTGCGACAG
>JASFTJ010000036.1:0-9851 GCA_050053615.1 Anaerolineae bacterium
GCGGAGGATCGCCATGTAGCTGACTACTTTGACGCGACCGCAGCAGCCGGTCGGGGAAAAGGCATCCCCCCACAGACGATGGCCCATTGGATCACCGGTGATCTTTTCCGCTTGCTCAAGGCGGAGGAAGTCGAGATCGGAGAGCTGCGAGTGACGCCAGTGGCCTTGGCGAACCTCATCGCTCTGGTAGAGGATGGGACTATCACCGCCAGCAGCGGCAAGGCTGTGCTGAATGAGATGTTCACGACAGGTCGCCCCGCGATCGAGATCGTTGAAGAGAGAGGCTTGACCCAGGTCTCCGACAAAGGCGCCTTGACCCAGATCGTAGAAGAGGTGATCGCCGCCAACCCCGTGGAAGCCGCCAAGTACCGCGATGGCAAAAAATCGCTGCTGCAATGGTTCATGGGCCAGGTGATGAGAGCCACACGGGGCAAAGCCAATCCCCAGGTGGTGGTTTCGCTTCTACAAGAGAAACTCAAAGAATAATCAACTCCGCTCAACAAGTCGTTCCGGCGAAGGAAGAGGCGCGCCCACTTTCCCCTGTTTGTCGACGACCCTCCGGCCGGCGGGTGGGGTCGGTCACATCTTGACCGGTTCTTGCTTTCACCTTGCCGTTGTGCTATAATGCAAGGGCTAATAGGAGAATTGCAGCGTGGCAATTCCTTGTTCCAAGGTATACCCGCGCGTAAGGAGGTGGTCCATCGGGTATATTTTTCTTTTTTTGGAAGTCTAGCCAAAGACATCCCCAATCAGGCACGTCCCATGTCAAAAATCAAGGAGAAAAAGAAAATGAGCAAGTTGAATCCTTTCAAGATTGCCCAAGCCCAATTGGATGAAGCAGCCAAGATCATGGATCTAGAACCATCGGTTCACGACTTGCTGCGCTGGCCGTTACGCGAGTTCCACGTCACCCTGCCAGTCCGTATGGATGATGACAGTATCAAGGTGTTCCACGCTTTCCGCGTCCAGTACAACGACGCGCGTGGGCCGACGAAGGGCGGCCTCCGCTTCCACCCCGACGAGACGATTGACACGGTCCGCGCCCTGGCGGCTTGGATGACCTGGAAGACCGCTGTCGTGGACATCCCACTGGGCGGCGGTAAGGGAGGCATCATCTGCAACCCGAAAGAGATGTCCGAGCGCGAGGTAGAGCGCTTGAGTCGGGCATACATCCGCGCCATCGGCCACTACATCAGCGAAGAGACGGACGTGCCCGCACCTGACGTCTACACCACACCACAGATCATGGCCTGGATGATGGATGAGTACAGCATCATGCGTGGCTACAATGTGCCGGGGGTCATTACAGGCAAGCCGATTCCGCTGGGCGGATCGGCCGGGCGCGGTGATGCGACAGCTCGTGGCGGCATGTATACCATCCGCGAGGCAGCCAAGATCTTGGGCATCGACCTAGGCAAAGCTACCGTAGCAATCCAGGGGTACGGGAATGCTGGTCAGTTTGCCCACAAGCTCATCTCCGAAATGTTTGGTTCCAAAGTTGTGGCAGTGTCCGACTCCAAGGGCGGCGTCCACGTGGATCATGGTCTGGACTTTGACAAGACGATGGAATGGAAGCAACAAGAGGGTACCGTCGCCACGTACCAGTGCTGCAACGAGGCCAAGCGGATCACCAACGAAGAACTGTTGGAGCTCGAAGTAGATGTTCTTGTCCCAGCGGCGCTGGAGAATCAAATCGGCGATTGGAATGCCGGGAACATCAGGGCCAAGATCGTGGCCGAGCTGGCCAACGGCCCCACCACACCAGCGGCCGACGAGATCCTGCACGAGAATGGCATCTATGTGATTCCCGACTTTTTGTGCAACGCCGGCGGCGTAACCGTCTCCTATTTCGAGCAGGTACAGAATGCCTACGACTATTACTGGGAAGTCGACGAGGTCTATGAGAAACTGGACAAAAAGATGACGGCGGCGTTTCAGGCGGTGCACGATACAGCAAAAAAGTACAAGGTCCACAACCGCATGGGGGCCTACATTGTATCGGTTGCCCGGGTCGCCGAAGCAATGAAGCTAAGGGGTTGGGTGTAGGTTGCCAGGACTCGTTGCTGCCTAAAGTACTATGAGTAGCCGAGCGCCTGCTGGGTGAGTAGTCGAAACCAAGCGTGCAGGACCGCTTGGATTCAATACGCTGCCGGCTAGAGAGCGCTCACCGCTCTGTTTGCTTCAGGGCCCTTGTCTGCCTGCCTTCGAAAGAGGCATCTAGTAACAAACGGGGGATTGTCAGGCCTCCTCATGACAGAAAACGTGAAAACGGGCGCGAGATCAGCTCTCGCGCCCGTTTTTATATTCCAAGAACGGTTAGGGTAAGAAGCCCAAAGGATTTCGTCGCACTCGATTGTAGATGATCTCAAAGTGCAGGTGGGGACCTGTAGAACGCCCTGTGGTCCCCATGGTCCCGATCTTTTGGTTCTTTTTGACCTTGTCCCCGGCCTTGACGAGGACCTTGTGCAAGTGAGCATAGCGGGTCAGAAAGCCATTGCCGTGGTCAATGAGCACCTGATTGCCGTATCCCCAGGTGTCGCGCCCGGCGAGAACCACATAGCCATCATCCGCCGCATAGATGGGCATGCCGGTACGGTTGGCGACGTCGATGCCGTGGTGCCCACTCCAGAAGCGTTGGGTCAGGATGCCTTGTGTAGGCCAGGCAAAACGCCCGGAGCCAGTGGGAGCGTCCTTGGGTCGCCTGTAGACCCTCGTCATCGGGTAGTAATTGCTGGGCACAACCTTCTTTCGCCCATCCGGGAGCACCAGCTTCTGCCCAGCCGTCAACACATACGGCTCCTCCAACCCATTTAGCTCGAAAGAGACAATCTTTTCAACAGAGGTTTCATATTCTTTGGCCAGCTTCTCGACGGTATCCCCGTTCTGGACAGTGTAGTAGATGCCATCCACGGGCAGGATCGTGAGTTCCTGACCCACGTGCAGGAGGTCCGGCGATTTCTCCAATGCCGGATTGGCCCACAACACCGTCTCCGGCTTCAACCCAAACCCTTGAGCGATAGCCCATACATTGTCATTGGCTTGGACGTTATAGGTGACAATCTCCATCCTATCGTGCTCGGCGCGGATGGTATGCGGCACGGGAATCTGAAAGAGAGAAGCGTTGTTGTTGCTGGCGAAACGACTGCCCCGCCGATTTGTCGGTGGCGTAGTCACCATGTGTTCGCCAAGTTCAGGTGCAGGAGTCGGCGTCGGCAGGAGAAAATCCACATGGGGTAGGCTAAACTGACTGATCGCTACAACCGCCACAGCCAGCAGGACGACGACCAGGTGTAGGGCAAAGCGACTGAGTAGAGAGCTATCCCCGATACCAGATCGGACCGAGCTCAAAAGCCAGATGAAGTAGGCTCGTAGCCGCGCCTTCCCTGTCAGATCACCGACAAAGCGGGCCATACTCATCAATAATTCACTCCCTGCCAAAGTTCGGGTCCGGTGTTCAGACCGCTCCACGATGATCCTCACGGCACGACGCCCCTTGTCCCAGAGCGTCCCCGGCCCAGATTCTTGCGCAGGGAGTTTGGTTTGTGATTCAATCATACACTGACTCCGTATAATGCGGCATTATACCACAGAGCACGATAAACGACAAACAAACACATACGTGGAGGCGCCGGGCGTCTTCTGGCTTTTGACACAGCGGTAGATGGCGACGCAAGCCAACGCCCACGCACACGAGGAGTGGTCCTGACCGGACGGCTGGTGTTGGGAGGAGAGAGGGACAAGAGGCACAAGGGCAGATTACGCTCCTGACAGAATAAGGTTCGGGGACATCGGTGTTATGCCACGGCTAGAAGCGTGATGTACTCAGTCACATCAGGTAGGAAGGATAACTATGCTGATCTTGGGCCCACAGCGCGAGTCTCACATCGAGTCCGTGAACAGGCAGGCGATCGCCTTGAACCTAGCTTAGCTCCTCCAAAGACACCTGCTCAAGCTGCCAGGCCCAGCGAAGGCCTGCGCCCTCGCTGGTCTGTGGACTCTGCCCAACAGATCCGATAGCCTGTTGCGTTTGGACCCATCTGTGATGTGGGGCAGTGGCTGGCCTGGCCAGAGCAGCGGGCTGTTCCCGCTAGTTGAGCAGCTCCTCTTTGACTGCCATTGCCGCCGCCTCGGTGCGGCTGGAGGCGCCCAGCTTGGAGAGCACGTTGCTGACGTGGTACTTGGCCGTCGAACGGCTGATGACCAGACGCTCGGCGATCTCGGGATTGCTCAGCCCCTCGACCATCAGAGCCAGCACCTCCCGCTCCCGGTCGGTGAGGTCAAAGCCGACGTGGGGCGGCTGCCGCCGAGCCTGGATCAACGCTTGAGCCGCCTCCGGCGCCAGGGTGGGCCGGCCCACGTGCGCCTCGCGGATGGCCTCGGCCAGCTCGTCAGCCGAAACGTTCTTGAGCAGATAGCCGATAGCCCCCGCCTCCAGGACGCCCTCTACCAGTTCTTTCTCTTTGAAGCTTGTCAGAGCAATGATCTGGATATCCGAGCGCTTCTCACGGATCACTTGCGTGGCCTGGGCGCCGTCCATGCCGGGCATGACCAGATCCATGAGGACCACATCGGGTCCCAGTTGGTCACACAGGCGCACAGCCTCCTCACCACTGCCTGCCTCGCCAACCAGGTCCAAGTCATCGAAGGCGAGCAGAAAGGCACTCAGGCCACTGCGCACCACAGCGTGATCGTCCACCAGCAACACTCGAATCGGTTCCCCTTGGGTCATGATCCTCCCTCTCCCCGCACTTTTCCAAACGCAAGGCAAGTTTCAAACTTGCCCAATAAGTATCATCTCAAAAGGCTGGGGCGGCTCCCCCGAATTATTGAGATGATACCTCAATAAGGCAAAATCCGTACAATCCGTGTCCAACGCTCTCAGGCATCTCGGCTCAAAACCACCAGCGTGACGTCGTCTAGTTGGGGCGCATCCCCGCTGAAACGATCAAGCGCAGCCAGGATGGCCGCCTGGATTTCATCGGCAGACCGTCCGGGATGCTCCTGGGCGACTTCTAGCAGCCGCTGGGTGCCAAACATCGTCTCCTGGGGAGTTGTGGCGTCAGTTACGCCATCGGTATACAGCAGCAGCACGTCTCCCGGGCCGAGCACCACTGTCTCTTGCTCCCAGCGCTCGGTTTCGAGCACGCCGAGGGCCATGCCGGTCCTGTTCAGGGCCTGGGGCGCAGCGCCTGCTGAGTCCAGCACGTAGGGCGGATGGTGACCGGCATTGGCGTAGGTCAGTATCCCGCTCGTCGGATCCAGGATGGCGTAAAACATGGTGACAAAGAGGCCAGCCCGCGCCTCCGACAGAATCCGCTCGTTGACGGCCGCCAACACCCGGGCGGCGCGGGTCGCATACTCCCCGGCGTAGGTGCGGAGCAAGGTCCGGCTCAGGGCCATAAAGAGAGCGGCCCCCACGCCCTTGTCGGCCACATCGGCCACGACGATGCCCCAGCGCCCGCCCGGCAGGGCGATGAAATCGTAGAAATCGCCCGACGTTTCGCGGGCTGGTTCCAGCACCGCCGAGATCTGCCAGCCCGTCATCTCGGGCGGACCGGCGGGCAGCAGGCTGGCCTGGATGCGCCCAGCCAGCGTCAATTCCTGGGCGATGCGCCGCTGGTCCTCTGTCTGGGCGCGGACCTCGGCGCTGTGGTAAGCCGAAGCGATCTGGGCCGCCAGCGACTGGATCAATGAAGTCGAACTGGCCAACAGCTCCGAAGGCCGGGGTTGCACAATGTAGATCCCGCCCAAGGGGGAGGCCCCGTCGGCACCCGGGATGGACGCCAGCAACAGCGTCTCGCCCGCTGGCTGCTTCCCATCCCAGGGCAGGGGCGCGCCGGGCGCAAAGACGTGGGGCTCGCGGATGGTGCGCACCCAGTCCCAGATCCGGTCGTCCACCGGCGGCCCATCGGCGGGCTGACGGAACAGGACCCGATCGGAAAAGAGTCGGATCTCGATGCGACGTCCGGGGAACATGCCGGGCACGTGGGCTGCCAGCAAATCGGGCAAGGCTGAGGCATCCTGCGGCGCCTCGAGGATGGCCTGGGCCAGGCTCTCCAGTTTGTCGGCGAGGGCCAGGATCTCAGCCACTTCGGGGGCCAGGGTGGGCCGTCCGACGTATGCTTCACGGATGGCGGCGGCCAGTTCGTCGGCCGAGACGTTCTTGAGCAGGTAGCCGATGGCGCCGGCGTCCAGCGCGCCCTGGATCAGTTCCTTTTCCTTGAAACTGGTCAGAACAATGACCTGCACCTCGGGACACTGATCCCTGAGTGCGCGGGTGGTGGCCGCGCCGTCCATGCCGGGCATGATCAGGTCCATGAGTATCACGTCGGGCCGCACGTCGGGGCAGACGCGCAATGCTTCCTCGCCGCTGCCCGCCTCGCCGGCCAGCTCCAGGTCGTCGTAAACCCGCAGAATCGCGCCCAGGCCGCCCCGCACCATGGCGTGGTCGTCCACGAGCATGACTCGAATGGGCTTTGGGGGCGTCATCGTCTACCGTCCATCGTCCCCCGCCCAGACAACGCTGACCTCAGTGCCGTGCCCGATCTGGCTCTTGATCTCCAACTCGGCGTCGATGGCCTCCACCCGCTCGCGCATGATGCCCAGCCCCAAGCTGTCTAACGGCAGGCTCGCCGGGTCAAAACCCAAGCCATCGTCGCAGACACACAGCTCGACCTGCCCTGGCTGACAGAACAGCCGCACGGTTGCCTTGCTGGCGCCGGCGTGTTTGGCTACGTTGTTCAGCGCCTCCTGGGCGATGCGGTAGAGAGCGACCTTGACCTCGGCCTCCAGCTCGCACTCTCCTTCCGCTTCCAAGACCACCGGCACTCGCGCCCGGCCGGTGATCGACTCGGCCAGTTGGTGCAATAGGTCGCCCAGGTTGGCTTCCTCCAGTGCCGAGGGACGCAGCTCCAACAGCAAGGTGCGCATCTCGGCTAGGGCGCCCCGGGTCAGCTCGCGCAGTTCTTGCAGGCGCCGTCGGCCTTCCTCTGGATCGCGCTCCCAGAGACGGGGCAGCACCTCGGCGATGAGGCTCGACGAAAAGAGGGTTTGAGTCACCGCGTCGTGCAGATCGCGGGCCAGCCGGTTGCGCTCGGCGGCGACGGCAACCTCTTCGGCGTGGGCGAACAAGCGGGCATTCTCGATGGCCACTGCTACCTGGTTGGCAAAGGTTTGGACCAGGTTCGCGTGCTGAGCCGTAAAGAAATCGGGTTGGTCGTGATCGAGGGTCAGCATGCCGAGAACCTGGTCTTTGACCATCAGCGGCACGCCGAGCCAAGACCGGACGTAGCCAAAGGTGGTGTCCAGTTCGTCACCGGCTGCGTCCTGGAAAAGGCGGGCCAGGGAGGTGCCACCCCGGACGTTGGGGATGATCACGGGCTCCTGACGGCGGATGACCTCGCGATTCGCCGGCGCGTCACTCAGTGGGAAGCGCAGGACGAGCACTTGCTCCTGAGGGATGGGGCCACGGTAGGCCCGCACTGAAAGGTACTCCTCGTGCAGGGTCAAGATGGATGCTCCGGTATACTCCACGACCGTCTGCAGCTGGTCCAGGACCAGGTCCAGGAGGGAGCCTAGCTCCAGGGTGGAATTGACCGTGTGCGAGACTCTGAGTAGCGTAGCCAGCGCCCGGGTGCGCTGCTCGACGCGCTGCTCCAATTCCTGATGGATCTGCACCCTCTCGGTGGCATCCGTCGTCACGTGCACGATACCAATCACCTTCCCCCTCTCGGTGAGCGGGCTGATGACGGCATCCCAGTAAGAAACGAGGCCCCCGGTGTCCAACCGGAATGCTTTCTGACGGACAGTCTCGCCGGACAAGACACGCTCAAAGACAGGCTGTGTGCCAGGCTCGATCCCGGGGGCTAGTTCGAAAAACCCCACGCCCGGCACTACCTGGTTTGCCGAGGCGGGCGTGTAGCGCTCGATGAACTCTGCCCAGGTTGGATTGAAACGCCGGATGCGCAGGTCGCGGTCGAGGATGACGATGCCCATTGGCATGCGGTCAAAGAGGATCTCCAGCAGATTGAGCTGTCGGCCCAGCGCCGGATCGGGGGCAAAGGCGACAACAGAGGCATCGCCGGCGGCCCCGGCTGGCAGAAGCTCAAAGAGGCAAGTCTCGGCACCCTGGCCCTGGCAGGCCCGCTCGATGCAGACGACGTCCTGGCGGCCGGACAGCACGTTGACGAAACCGACCAGTACCCCGGCAGTGTAGGCGCACACCGGGGCGTCGGCCTGGCCCTCGTGCTGGCGCACAGCCCAGGCCTCAAAGGCGTCCTGGCCGCGGACCAGCACTCGGCTCAGGGGCCGGTCCTGGTTGTCCTGAGCTTTGTCGAAGGACCACTCGTTTTCTACAATCTCAAACTGGCCGAATCCGGCGGCCTGGTAGGCGGCGATGCAATCGCGCAGCAACTGCGCGCCATCGTCCGCCGTGCTCTCGCCGGCGAACGCGCGGGCGAAAGATGCTCCGCCGTTGGCGCCTGCCTGTTGCAGGACGTCGTCGGTCAGCCTTGCTCCAACTAGCGTCTCCATCTGGCGGCGCAGCGCCCAGAAGCCTGCCTCGAGGTCGAGCAGGGCCATGCGCGCTCCGCCAAAGTGCAGGACACCGGGGCGTTCTTGTGCCAGCAACGTGTCGTAGGTGAGCATCATAATGCCACAATTATACCCTGGGGGTTGGGTCTCGTCAACCATTTGTGGTTCGATCGAACCATTGCAGGCATCCTGGCGACGGGGGCTGGTTCTAGGCCTCACACGATGCCTGTAGCCACTTTGGTTCCAGTGTAGGCGCTTGGCAGTGACTCAAGAACAAGCCACGCAGCCCAGGACTAGCTGGGACGTGCGAGATGTCTATAAAGAGGTGCCGAACGCTAGTCAGCGGGTCGCTCGTGTTTCCTGGAACCGTCGGGTCAGCCATAGTAATGCTCCAATAACCAACACAAATACCAGATCGGTGACCAAGGTCAGGCCAAAGGCAGAGGCCAGGTACCCGGCAAGCGCGCTCACGCCGTCCACGACCTGCGGTGGGATCGTGGGCACGCCGCCGGCGATCAGTAGCACCAGAGCTGCAATTCCCAAAAAGATGAGTACCGGCCGGACGGCTTCCATGTCCGATTCGCTGGGGAGCATCGCGTTGGACACGGCAAAGATCAAGTACAGCCACAGTCCAAAGTCGGCGACGTGGACCACCTGAGCCAATCCAGCCAAAAGTCCCTCCAGATCTTGACCGGCCATCGCGTCCGCCAGTTCGCCCACGCCCAGCACAAGGTTGCCGATCAGCAAGATCACGGCCGATCCGCCCAGCAACGGCGCCAGTCCAATCAGGCTGGCGCGCAACGGATCCACATCACCCACCCGAATCGAGCCAAGCGACACCCGCTTGCTGCGCCCCTGCATCACCGGTCCAATCGCCAGTTTGCGGACGCGAACCCCCAACGTCCAGGCCATCAGCCAGTGGCTCAATTCGTGAATCACCACGCCGGGCAACACCATGACGAAATACAGGATTAGCGCCACCTCCGCATCGCCCACCCACCGATAACTGAGTTCCTTCAGTCGCTCGGTGATCCAGTGCTTTACCCACAGCAGGGGCAGGAGCGTTGCAATCAAAGCCAGAAGGGGTGTCCACGCACCAAACATGTTTGCTACCTCGATTCCTTTGTCCCCATCAGCTTGATGGATAACACTTCTGGTGGACAGAAGAAGCGGGCGCGTGGCGCGCCAAACCCTTCCATACCCAAGCCCCGGCTGACATATAGGTGCGTACGGTTCTCAACGTAGTGACCGGCCTCGTAGCGCTTCCAGTATCGTGAACTGGTGAGAATCGCGCCAAAGCCGGGCACTCGCCATTGCCC
>JASFTJ010000037.1:0-9808 GCA_050053615.1 Anaerolineae bacterium
GCCAGGCCAAGCATGCGTTGACACCCATAACTGGAATGCCACCGACTCGTCCCCCGAATACACAAAGGCCAAGTGGTACTACACTGGCGTCGACGATACGGGGGCTCAGGTGACGGGGGAAGCCATTATCGAGTGTAAGCCTTGAGACCACAGCGGTTGAAGGGGAGCTATTCCCGGAGTAATGGGACCGCGAGGCTACCATCTCGCGGTCCTTCCGTTTGGGCTGAGATTGCTTGCCCCTGGGCGGCGCGCTGACCAGAATCGCCGCTGACCGAAGCTGCCCACACAAAACAGGGCATGGGTCGCTTGCCCATGCCCTGTGACTGTGTACGGCTAGAAAGTTATTTGGGCATTGCTTTCAGCTTGTTGTAGGCTTGCGTCGGGCTCCAGTCGCCCCAGACGATGCCCCATTGGGCCTTCTCAGTGCCAGGAGCGACCACCCGGAAGTTGAGGTTCCAGAGGAAGGCGACGCCGACAAAGCCCCACTGTTTCATCAGTTTGTAGGCTTCCACCGTCCACTCGGCCTGCTCTTGCAAGGTATTGTCGTCGGCATATTCGTAGCCAGGCGCCCCCGTCCAGCCGGACGCCCAGCCAAACTCGGTCGGCCAGATCTTTTTCTTATTGTCGCCATATTTCTTCATGACATCGTAGTAGCGGTTCAGCGTACCATTAAAGCTCCAGGAGCGGTGCAGGGTATTGCACGGTCCTCGGAAAGAGGATCCCTGTTGCGTGATGAAATCGCAGGCCGCCTGCCCGCCTTTGACCCAAGGCGCGACGTTGTAGCCGCTGGGGTGGGAGCCAATGGCGTCGGAGTAGTTCTTTAAGCCATTCTTATACATTCCCTCCAAATACGCCAGGTCGTCCATCGCCAGCGGCGGCGGGGCGCCGGTCGGCGTCAACGCGCCGCTGACCACGATCATCTTGGGGCAAGCCTGTTTGATCTTGTTGTACGCAGGCTTCAAAAGATTCATGTAGGCCGCCGGATCGATCTTCATGTTACCCCACTCGTAGTGAAGGTTTTGCTCGTTCCAGACCTCGATGGCCTTGACGCTGCTGTTGCAGTAGCGGCCGGCCATCGCGCCCAGGAAATCGGCCAGATCCTGGTAGTTATTGGGTGGACCACCTACACCCAGGTCCTGACCGCCGCGTGACCAGGCAGGGGCATTCACCACGCTCCATAGGACCTTCACGCCGCGAGCGTCGGCTGCAGCGACGATTTCATCCAAGGCGCCCCACTGGTAGCTGCCCTTGGCCGGCTCAAAGTGCTTCCATTCCACTTGTTGCTTGACCCAGCTAAAGCCTAGGCCTTTGACATGGTCCATGACGACGCCAGCCTGGCCATTGTGCACCATGTGGGCCTGGATGCCATAGCCAAAGTTGGTGTTGGGCGGCGGGTTGCTGCCCCCTCCTCCACTTGGCTTGGGCTTTGATTTGGGCTTGGGCTTGGGTGTCGGTGTGGGCGGGATCGGCGTCGGTGACGGCGTAGGGGTTAGGGTCGGGGTTGGGGTTGGGGTCGGCGTCGGTTCTTCCACAACGAGGGCCACGCGGTTGTCGCCGGCCACCGTCTGGCCTTCGTTGGCCACAATGGAAGCGCCGATCTGATATTCGCCTGGCTCTTCGGGTGCTGTCCAGGTATAGTCACTCTGGTCCAGCCCGGTCGTCGTTTCCGCACGTTGACCTACGGCAGTGTTTTCGACGCTCCACACCACGGCAAAGCTACTATCCACCGACTCTGTGCCTGCTTGGGCCGCTGCCTGATAGTCGCGCACCAGTGCCCAGATGCGGGGATCGTTCCCTTCATCCCACAGGGCGCGCAGGGTCACACCTTTCAAATGGAAGCGGCTCAGTAAACCAAGTTTTCGACTCAGGCTGCTGGCATCCTCCAACCAAACTGTGTGCTCCTCGCCACTGGTCTCGTCCACGTAGGAGAACCAATACCGGCCCAGGGCCGGATCGAATTGAATGCCCACCGTGTCCAGGCTCACCGTCACTTGGTCGCCGGGAATAAGGACGCCGTGGCCCTCCCCTTTGGTCTCTGTGACCGTCAACTTGCTCAATTCGGCCAGAGCGTCGCGATAGGTGCGCTCCAGCAGCACGCCGCCGGCCACCTCCACGCTGCGCGCCGAGAGCACAGGCTGCAGCTTGTACGGTTCCACTTCACCCACGGCCCACCAGAGCAAGGTTTCCATCTGACCACCAGGCGCGTACGCTTTGGGGTCCTGGATGGCCGGGAACTTGAAACCATCGACGGCTTGGCCCAACGCCGTCCAGTCATAGGCGCCCGTCTCCCAGCGATCCTCGGCGATCTGGGTCGGCGCCTCAACATGGGCGGTCAACCGCTTGTCCTGGGCATGGAGCTTTTCGGCCAGCGTCTGGACAAAGGCCGTATACTCGCTGCGCAGATCGGGATTGATGCCCCGATAGTCCAGGTCGATCCCGGCGTACATCTCGCCCACCACCAGATCCACGATGGCCTGAGCATGGGCTTCGCGACTCTCCAGGACAATAAGCATGTTGTCCACCAGGTCGCTGCGCACTACACCGTCTTCGGTCCAGTTGCGCAAGGTGGGCAGCACGCGGTACGACTCCTGCCCGCTGGTCTCTGGCAGCGTCGATAGGCTGCCGGTCACGTTGTTTTCGGAGCCCAGATAGTAGCCCAATGGATTCAGTTCCGCCAGAGCTTGGCCGCCCAGTTCGGGGAGCGAGATATAGT
This sequence comes from Anaerolineae bacterium, assembly GCA_050053615.1. GTDB lineage: Bacteria > Chloroflexota > Anaerolineae > JAAYZQ01 > JAAYZQ01 > JASFTJ01. The sequence goes on from JASFTJ010000037.1 coordinate 2,714, forward strand.
CCGGCAGTTCGGCGCCCACCTGTGGGGGATGGGCTGCGCACTGGACCGCCGCGACCGTCTGGGGTACATAATCAAGGTGAGATTCGATCACGTCATCTGTAACGAGCACCTGTCCTGGCAGAAATCTCCATTCTTCACCAGTCCACTCGTAGAGCGACAGCGTCTCGTACGGTTCGGCATTGTTGGGAATGGGGACAGAAAGGATCACATCGCTCGGCATCGGCCCCTTTACGTCAACTTCATAGATGGGACTCTTGACGTGCAGGGTGGACGGGAGCTCCTTCGCCGCCTCGATCAGTTGTTTGCCCGCCGAGCCATCCATAAAGCTGGCCATCGGCACCGATTCCTCTTTTAGCTTGACATCCTTCTCCAATCCCTCCGGCAACAGGGTCACCTGCATCCCATCGGGATCCAGGGCGGAGCCGCCTCCGTTGGCATCAATTGTCGTATAACCCGCTTCCAGAATGCGCTCCTGGGCTGAGACAGGGGGCAGAAGCAGAGCGGCGATCACTAGGACGACGATCAGCACATTGAGCACCATGCCGCCCCGTTTGCCCTCCAACAACGCGTTCAGCCCGCTAACCAGGCGATTCGCTCTTTTATCCATTGAATTCTTTCTACTCCTTTGTAATCCAAATCTCCCAATTCACAGCCCACAAACAAGCCTCGCTGCGCGAAAATACCCCGCAACCAATCGGCTCGGGGTCCGCAATGAGGCTGTTATCAGCACACTGTCTTTATCACTCCTGCTCGGCGAGCATGGCGGCCATTTTAGCACAAGCTAACGGATTTGGCAAATCACTTTCTGTCCTTTCCTCGTGCTCGCTGTCGCTCACCCAGAGCAAAGAGCCATGAGAAAGTGCGCCGGATCCAGGCTCGGACCGGTCCCTCGTAGCTCTTGACCATCATGACCGTGGTCGGGGCACGAAGAGCCACCCGCTCGGGGATGGCACCAAAGAGCACTTGCTCAAAAAGTCTTTCGGCTGTCGCGCCCACAATCACAAGATCGTGATGAGAGGACTCTGTCACTATGCCGTCCACCACATCGTCGGCCGACGTGATCTTGACCTCAAAGGGGTAATCGTAAGCCGAGGCCAGACTCCGAAGCAGTTCGTATCCTCTTGCCTGCAAATCAGGAGAGCCATCGGCCGGGATGCAAACATACAACAGGGTGATGACCGGCGTTTCGCCAGTCCTCTCGGCAAAGCGGCGGGCTTGGTCTACGGCCAGACTCATGACGAGCTTGGCGTTCACACCGCCGCAGGTGGGCACCAGGATACGTCTCGGGTGTCGTCGCTTTCGGAAACGTACCACAGCCAGGTCGCAGGGCGGATTCACGGCCACCAAGTCAATAACGCTCCCAAAGGCATGGTGGGGACTATCAGTATAGCCCGGCCAACCCAGGAGCATCAGGTCGACCTCCCGCTCCTGAGCCGTCTCCACGATGGCCCGGCCAATGTGGCGGTCCAACCGGATCATGGTGTGCACGGGCACATCCACCTCCTTGGCCTGGCGGATGACCTCGTCCAGGATGGGGCGTCCTTCTCTCAAGAACATCCGCCCATTGGAGATGGATAGCTGCACCGGCACCCGGACCACGTGCAAGGCCAGAAGCTCGCCGTCGTGTGCCTTGGCAATGGCTGCCCCCAGGATACCCAGCATTCGCGCTTGCTCCTCGTTGGCCACTGGGATCAGCACCTGGTAATCTTTGGGCACCAACCGCTCTTCGTGAAGGATCTTGACCGGCAACTTTTCCTCCTCTTCCACGACCTTCAATGTGTAGACCAGGTAGACGATGGCCCCAATGGCGATCCACACCAAACCGATGTACCAGGCTTTCGGCTGGAAGGTGAACTGGTAGACGGCCAGTCCCAGGTTAAAGACGATACCCAGGATGGGCAAGAGAGGGAAAAGGGGCGCCTTGTAGCCCCTTTCCAGGTCAGGCTCTCGCACGCGGATCAGGATCATGGCTGCATTGGTCAAAGCAAAAGAAAGCAGGAACATCAAGCTTGCTCCGGAACCCACCACTTCCACCGGCAACCCGATGGCTACGGCCACAATGATGAGCCCGGTGATTAGGACAGCCACGTGGGGTGTCCGGTACCGGCGGTGGATGGTGCCCAGGGCAGGGGGCAACATTTTCTCCCGTCCCATGCTAAAACCCACCCGCGACGAGGCCAGCACGCTGGCGTTCAGTGCTGACATCGTGGAAAAGAGCCCACCAAGGACGATGAGAGCTACACCGAAGGCAGGCATAAAATTCTCGGCGGCGCGGACAATGCCTGTCTCCTTGTAGATGCCCAGGATTTCCCAGGAGGTGTTTATCATCGGGTCGTCTGGATCCAGCGGGGCGTCAATCTCCAATGCAGCGGGGAGCTGGTCGTAGGTTTGGCCAAAGACCGAAAATCTCTCGGGGTTCACCGCGCCGATGGACACCAACAGGATGCAGAGATAAATAATCACTGCTGCCCACAGGGCGATAAAGGTAGCCTTGGGGATGTTCTCAGTCGGGTTCTTCACCTCCTCGCTGACCGTGGCGATAAGGTCGTAGCCTTCGAAGGCGATAAAGGTCAATCCCATGGCCACAAGCACCCCGCCGAGTCCGTTGGGGAACATGGGATGAAAGGCTGTAGCTGCGCTGGGTCTGCGGAACAGTGCCACCAGCCCAAAGGCAATGAATACGCCCAGAACGAGGATCTTGGCCATGGTGACAATGTTTTCCGCTTTGCCGGTGACATCAGCGCCTAGCACGTTCAGGCTGATAAAAAAGGCACTGATGAGAAACGTGGTTAGGGAAATCGCCCATTGGTGCCCCAAGGTGCCTACCAGCGCTTCATGCGCCGCTGGCCAGTAGCTGCCCAATAATTCGATGAAATAACCGCCAAAGCCCACAGCGTACAGGGCACAGGCCACCGTATAGGCAAACCAGAGCATCCAGCCGGCCAGGAAACCAAGCGCCGGCGGCATCGCGCGTTTGACGAACGAGTAGCCGCCTCCGGCTTCGGGGATAGCCGAAGCCAGCTCGGCGTAGGTGAACGCAGTGAATGTGGTGACGATGCCGTTGAGGGCAAACGCAATGATGGCTGCGGGGCCCGCCTCGCCGGCGGCGATCCCAGTCAGCACAAAAACGCCTGCGCCGATCATGGCCCCCAGGCCAATCATGACGGCGTCGAATAGCCCCAGGGTTCGAGCGAGCGTGACTTCCTGGTCTGGGTTGTTTGTGGCCATGTGTGCTCTCCTATGCGACACAAAAAACACCGCCCCTGGCCTCTTACTTGTCCAAGGCACAAAGCGGCAGCTAACAGATTCTATTATACCATACTCCCCATCTTTGGCAACTGGCAATGGAGAGAGGAGCACGCCACATGCAGCCCTGGACGGGCAGGTTGGTTGGGCTGCGTACGCGACGCCTGCCGGGATACCCCGCAAGCAGTGTACCCCGGCGGCCTGCCCAGCGATGCTGCGATGCCGGCCGAAAGAGCCTCAGCCTATTCAGCATAGTACCGGAAGGGGATTGACAAGACATGGGGTGGGGGGTATAATGCGCGCCGTCAGAACACAGCACGTCACCCACCGCGGCAGGTGGAATGGCGTCCGGAAAGAGAAACTACTTGGCTCAAGTAAACTATATTGGACATGCCACCGTCTTGATTGACATCGGCCGCGTTCGCGTCCTGACCGATCCGATCTTGCGAAACCGCATTTTTTTCTTGCAACGCCACGGGCGGAATCCCGCGCCGAGTCTGCTCCAGGAGCGCCCTCCAGACATCGTGCTCTTGTCCCATCTGCACTACGATCATGCGGATCTGCCCTCGCTGCGCCGGTTGCCATCCACCACAACGATCATCGCCCCACAAGGCAGCGGCAAGTACCTGACACGCTGGGCGGGCGTTCAAGTGTACGAGGTCAGCGAAGGGGACAAGATTGCCGTTGAGGATGTCGAGATCACTGCTCTGCCCAGTGATCATGGCAATGCCTTCTCGCTTCCTCGGCCGATGACGACGTGCCTGAGCTATGTCATGCGCAATCGTCTGTCCGTTTATTTTGCAGGCGATACGGACCTATTTGAAGGAATGCACGAAATTGGAAAGGACTTTGACCTGGATGTAGCCTTCTTGCCGGTATGGGGCTACAGCCATCGGGTGGGTGCGGGGCATCTCACCCCCTTGAGGGCTGCCCAGGCGCTGACTTGGCTGTATCCCCGTGTCGCGGTACCCATCCACTGGGGTTCCTTCCGCTACCTGGGGCCCGATTCCTTTTGGGAGGGAGCGGATTTCTTGAATACGCCGCCGCATGCTTTTGCCGAACATGCGTCGCATCTGGCCCCGCAGACCAATGTCCGTGTGCTTCTGCCTGGCCAGTGGACGACTGTGACTTGACAGCGGTCGCCGACCACTGATGGCCGCCAGGCTACCCGGCCCAACGATTCCCCGGTCGCCAGCACCGCACCTTCCCCCAAGGCGCCCTGCCAGCCAAACTGCACTGGATGACAGGGCGATTGCGCTCCTGAAGCCGTCGCTCCCGCTCTCAGCGCTACCCGGCTAGAGTGCGAAATTCGCATCCGCCCTTAGACTTTGACGAACCTGCCTTCAAATCATCATCAAGCCCAGGATCGGCGCTGGCGCTGTCGACGGCATCACAAGCACAGCTCCTCATCACACGACGGCGGACATTCGACAGAGAGAGCGCTGGACGTCGGGAACAACAGCGCTAACAGCCAGTTCAAGGCCACCTGCAGTCGGTTCTGCCAGCCGATGAGCCCCAGCAGGTAGTAGAATTTCCACATCGCCCAGGCAGTGAATCCTCGCAACTTTATGCCGAACGGGTCAGCCACACCGGACAGCCTGCCCATCGACACCAGATCGCCGATATAGGTGAAATCGAACGTCCGTCGCGAGGCGCCCTCGATATCGGCGGCGATGTTGGCTGCAGCGACGGGGGCCTGACGGTAGGCCACTTGGGCTGTGGGTGGATAGATCTCGCGTGTCTCGGGGTGGCGCGCGTGTGCGGCGTCGCCCAGCACATAGACGTTGGACATCCCTGGCACGGTCAGGTTGCCATCCACGACAATGCGCCCCAAACGATCCTTGTCCAGCGGCAGGTCGCGCAGCATGGAAGGGGCCCGCACGCCAGCGGCCCAGACGACTGTGTCGGTAGGCAGCGGCTCTTGGTCAGCGGCGAACATCAGACCGGCTTCCGTTTGCTCTGCCACAGTGCTATTGAGCAGCACCTCGATGCCCATCTTTTCCATGCGGCGCAGCGCCGCCCGCGAGAGGGTGCGATCCATCTGGGGCAGCACGCGATCCTGAATTTCGATCAGTAGCGTTCGCACCTCGTCGGGAGCGATGTCGGGGTATTGCTCCTTGCACAAGTGCGCCACAAATTCCTGCAGCTCTGTGACCGTTTCCACGCCGGTGCATCCACCGCCGACCACCGCAAAGGTGAGTAGCTTTCGGCGGCGCTGGGGATCGCGTTCGCGCGTGACAGCTTCGAAGCGGTTGATGATGTGGCAACGCAAGTCATCGGCATCGCTGGCGACCTTGATCTCCAGCGCTGTCTCTTGCACTGAATCGATCCCATAGAAGTTGGTGACCGAGCCCAGGGCAATCACCAAGATGTCGTAAGGAATCTGTAGACAGCAGAGGGTGACCTCCTGGGCCTCCAGGTCGATGGCCTCTACGCGGGCGCGCAGAAACTGGATCCGTTTCCCGCGCAGGATGCGGCGGATGGGGGTCATGATCAGCCCAGGGTGGATCACGCCGCTGGCCACCTCGTGCAGCAGAGGCGTGAACAGGTGAAAGTGGTTTTGGTCCACCAGTGTGATCTCGACCGGCGCGTCTCGACTTAGGGTTTTCTCAAGATGAAGGGCGGTATAAAGACCGGCAAAGCCGGCGCCCAGGATAAGCACTCGTTTCTTGTCATCGTTAGTCATCGTATCCGTGTCCTCAAAGTCTACTCAAGCGAACCGGCACTCCACATGCAAAGATGGCCGGCACAGGGGCAACCAGCCAGGCCGAAAACTCATATCGACCAGGCTGGCGCCACAGTGTGTCGGGCAGTTCTGTCCCTTACGCGCGGACTCGTTCCTCCTCCAGGTCAAAGTCCCAGTAACCCGGTCCCTCGCTAAAGAATTGGGCGTTCACCTCGATCTCCCCTTCATGTTTCTCCGGCACCTCGTCGTCGGGAAAGATGGCATCCACTGGACACTCCGGCGCACAGGCCCCGCAGTCGATGCAGATATCAGGATCGATGTAAAAGTACGGCCAGGCCTCGTCGCCCTTGGGGCCGGGGACGATGCACTCCACAGGGCAGACTTCGACGCAGGCCCCATCGCGGACGCACAAGCTAGTAATCACGTATGCCACAGTTCACCTCCAGTTCTTTGATCGTGTTCAGCCGGCCCATTCGTGGGCAAGCTGGTGGTACCTCTCGTGAGTTCCTTCCCCCATCTCTTCGGCTTCGACTCGGTCGAATGCCTCCATCAACTCCTGCTGATCCTCTGCAGTGAACACTCGGTCGGCGATTGGGTACAGGATGCTGTTCTCCTTGTCGATGTGTGCCCGCAGCATGCGAGCAAAGGCGAGCAAATTTCTCTTGACGGCCGTCACAGCCTGAGAGTCGCCTTCCTTGGCGCTTGGCAGCGCCTCCGCCGCTTTCGTCACCATTCGCCGGCCCTGGTCGTGCTCTTGCAGCATTGCGCCGATCGGACCGCCTTGAGTAGGCACTCCCCGCTCTTGCATCTTGACAAAGAGGAGATCTTCTTCCTTGGCGTGATGGCACCGGTCAGCAAAGTTTCTGAAGAAATCTAGCATCTGATTCACTCGTTCCGCCCGGACTGTCCCGGTGTTCTGAATCTGCTGGGCTTCGCGCTCAGCGCCATCGAGAGCCAATAAAATGATCTCATGTTCGTGTTCGAGTATCTCTGTCGGTGTCACAACTCCCTCCTTATGTTGAGCCAAAATCTGGTCTGTTCGTTTTTGACTATAACAATCGCGTTGCGTGTATCATCTCAAAAAGCTGGGGCGGCTCCCACGCTGCCCCCGAATCATTGAGATGATACGCGATGCGTCCCTCGACTTCCAGCCACGCACACAG
>JASFTJ010000038.1:0-9777 GCA_050053615.1 Anaerolineae bacterium
ATCCTGATTCGGGGCAGGCGCAGGGATCGTGAAGGGAGATTGCCGTGCGCTGGATTCTAATCATCGATATGAAAGTAGCAAGGTTGCGCCTGTACGGTACCCGTTCTCTCCACTGCCCTTTTCTCAGGGCAGTCCTGGATGAAATTTCAGCCGCGAGGTGTGATCTCGCCCATCTCGACCTTGCCCAGGTAGATGAGCGATTCCAGGTCGTCGGCGGCCTCGGGGGCGTAGCGGGTGACGGTAGTTCGTACTCGATCCAGGTCTTTGTCCGAGGCCAAGCCGAGCATCGTGGTCAAGTCGCCAACGTCGCGGCCCCGTGTTGCTTCCATCTTTATAATCACCAGGTAGGGCAGGTCCAACACAGGAAAGCCGGGCGGGTCGCGGCGGGGGTGGGCCAGCGCCTCTTCCAGCCAGGGGTAGTCGCCCAGAATGACATCCACCTCGACGCCGTCCGGGGAGCGAAGCGAACCAAGCAGCCGGATACAGTCAGGGAGGAGACAGAGCGGTAGTCGGCTGCTTGCAGCCGCTCCCACACCTCGTCGCCGTCCTTGCGGCGCCCCAGGATGTCCAGGTCTCTTGTCATTCGCTCAGGCATGTAGGCCCGTGTGGCCACGCCGCCGACGATGGCCGGGGGAATGGCTGTGGTTGTCACGCTGTTCCCTCCTGGCAAGACAGTTGCATTCGGTTCCTTCAAGAGCTCTGCGATCCTGTTATGCTCTTTCGTCATGCAATAGACTAACGCTGTCATTGTACCGGAGGGAGGACAAGATCTCAAGTTGGCTGGAAAGAACCCTGGAGCAAGTAGCTACATGATGTGCGAAGGGAAGGGTTGCGATGCGTTTCAGATTCTTTTCTACAGTTATGCTCGCCTCTCTGCTGTTGGTGGTTGGAGCTTTGCCGGCTGCGGTTGAGAGTGAGGGTGTGCTGCCGAGGCGATCCAGTTCGGCCATCGCCCTCACGTCCGATGGCGCGCTGTTGTTGGTCGTCAACCCCGACTCCAACTCGCTGACGCTGGTGGACATAGCATCGTCGCAGGTGACGGCCGCCCAAGCCGTCGTCGCCGAGTTGCCCGTGGGCGTGGACCCGCGCACCGTGACTGTGGCCGCAGATGGGCAGCGCGCCTATGTTGCCAACCGGGGTTCGGGCAGCGTCTCGGTTGTGGACCTGGCGGCGCGACAGACCATTGCCGAGGTGCCCGTGGGCTACCGACCCTACGGCGTTGTGGTCTCGCCCGACGGCAGCCATTTGTATGTCGCCGTCCAGGGCGCCGACCGGGTCGTCGTCGTGGACACGGCCACACTGAGCATCGTTCGCGCCGTCCCCGTCGCGGATCGCCCCAGCGGCCTGGGCCTCAGCCCCGGCGGCGAGACTCTCTACGTCACCCACTTGCTCAGCAATGCTATTACCGTCTTGCCCACCCACGTCCAAACCCTGCACCTACCCCTCATTCTCAAAGGGGAATCAGGTAGCAGGTATCAGGTATCAGGCAACCAGGACGCGCGATACCCGATACCTAGTTTCCTGCTACCCGATTCCCTGATCTCCCTCTTTCCCGACAGCAATCTCGTCCAGTCCATCATCCTCGCGCCCGACGGCAGCTGTGCCTATGTGCCACACACCCGCTCCAACAGCAGCAATCCGGCGCTGAGCTTTGACACCACCGTCTTTCCCCTCGTCTCGCTTGTGGACCTGGAGACAGGGCAGCACCTGATCGGCCAGCAGATCGACCTGGGCACCCTGGATCCGCCTGGCGTGGGTCTACCCTTCGACGCTGCCGTCACGCCCGACGGCGCGGAGCTGTGGGTGGTCAATGCCGCCAGCAACGACATTTCGGTGGTTGATTTGCCACAAGGCCGGCTGGTTGCTCACATTGAGGTCGGCGACAATCCTCGGGGCATTGTCCTTTCTCCAGATGGCGCGATGGCTTACGTCAACAACACTCTGGCCGGGACCGTTTCGCTCGTGGATACCGCCGCTTACACGGTGACAGCCATCATGACCGTCACCGAGATCCCCATGCCGCCGGCTCTGTTGAACGGCAAGCGCCTTTTTCACAGCAGCGATGATCCGCGCTTGTCGCTGAACCAGTGGATCAGTTGCAACTCCTGTCACTTTGAGGGCGAGCATGATGGGCGCACTTGGCGCTTGGGCTTTGCGGGGCCACGCAACACCACCAGCTTGCGGGGCATGATTCAGACCTATCCGCTGCGCTGGTCCGGCGAGTGGGACGAATCGGCTGACTCGGAGTTTGCCAATCGTAAGGAGAATTTTGGCAGCGGACTGTTTGACGGGCAAATGCACTGCGCTCTCTCTCCGCCGGACTGCGTCAATCAGCTGCCTAACCAGGGCCGTTCCTACGATCTGGACAGTTTGGCCCTCTTCCTGGATTCTTTGGACGCGCCGCTGAGCCCGGCTCACGCCCGCGGCGAGCCCCTGACCTTGGCCGAGCAGCGCGGGCAGACTCTCTTCAACGACCCAGCCCTGGGCTGCATCGACTGCCACCCGCCGCCGCTCTACACTGACCACCAGAAGCACGATGTGGGCACCGCCACCCCGGACGAGCGCATCGGTCCCGAGTACGACACGCCCACCCTTTTAGGGCTGTACGACTCTGCTCCCTACTTTCACGATGGCAGCGCCACCATGCTCTATGAAACGCTCACCCGTTCGACAGGCTCAGGGCAGGCCCGCTTCACCCCGGGCGCTGAGCACGATGTGACCGCTCTGCTGACCGAGTCTGAAATTCAAGACCTTATCGCCTTTCTGCTGGCCCTGCCGTTTGCGAAATGAGAGGAGACAAACCCATGTCCTGCCCTTGCACACGAATTCTGCTATGCCTATTAGCCTTGCTCGTGACCACCTGGCCAGCCCATGCCCAACCAATCTACCAATCTACCCACCCCCAATCCACCATTACCATCACCGGCACCGTCACCCACCAGGGCGCCCCCGTGTCCGACGTCTGGATCGGCGTCGGTTCAACCCAGGATTGGCAAGAGGCGACGACGGACGCCAGCGGCGCCTACAGCGTCGCTCTCCAGACCGATGGGCAACTCTGGTTCCACGTCCGGCCGGCTGTTGCCGACCGCCTGACGCAAGTCAACCTGTGGATGGATGGCGTGAGCGCTGACCTGACCCAGGACTTCACGCTTGACGATGGCTATCTGCTTGAGTTGCAGGTCACTGGCAGCGGCGGCGCGATGATCGCTGGCGATCTGGGATTGGACGTCAAGCCGTTGCTAGAGCGTCTGCCCGATGGGCAATGGTTCATGCTGGAATGGGATAGTGCTTCCGAGCGTTACCGGGGTGTGTTTCCGTCCGACGTCTACTATGTGACTGTTCAAGATCCGCCCACCGGCTACTACGACACGACCCAGGCCTTTGACCTGCGCGGCGACGATCTGGATGCGGTGCTATCCCTGAATACGACTTACGTCCATCCTATCCCCTACGACCCGCCGGATGCGTCCAAGATTAGCTTTGGTCTGCCCGATGATCTGGGCGAGGCCGCAGTCACCGGAGCGGCCGGCGCTGCCCTGCCGCTGGCTCGAGTCCTATTGGTGAATCTCAGCTCCGGTCACCAGGTTCACACCATCTCTGAGGCTGATGGTAGTTTCGCGGCCCGCATCTATGCTCCCCCCGGTTCGACGGTCATGGTCAAGCACGGTCCGGCCAGCCATCGCTGGGCCGAGTTGGAGAATGGCGTGTCCGAGAGGATCAACCCGTTCCCAGGCACCATGATCCATCTACCTCATGTCCACTCGGGCGACGAGCTCGAATTGCCCTTTGCATCCGCTGGGGCGGTGGACCTCCACGCCGATGACCTGGGCGACACCCGAAACTATGTCGGCGCAGCGTGGGCGATCACGGGCACCGTCAGCCCCGTTGTTGTCGAGGGGCAGTGGACCCGGGTGCTGACCGGCACCCACGATGGCCAGACAGTGCCTGGGCTGTACCTGGGCGGCTTGAACTGGACTCACCCGGCCTTGGGCGATCTGGATGGTGACGGCGACCTAGACTTGCTCGTCGGCGAGGAATCTGGTCATTTGGTTCTGTATCGCAATGAGGGTGACAGCACATCGGCTGACTGGCAGTTCGAAACAGCCGAGTACGCGGGGGTGGAAACTGGCTCGTGGGCCTACCCGGCGCTGGTCGATGTCACAGGCGACGGCTTGTTGGACTTGTTGGTAGGCCGGGGCGAGGGCTTGGTGGACATCTATTACAACGATGGTGCGCCCACCGCACCCGCCTGGCCTACCTCGCCCGACATGGCCTTGAGCGCGGGAAGCAATGCCGCGCCGGCCCTGGCCGACCTCGACGGCGATACCGATCTCGATCTGGTAGTCGGGCACGAGGGGGGCGCCCTCTACCTTTTTCGCAACACTGGTTCGGCGACCAGCCCGGTCTGGTCCCAGGAGACCGACAACTATGGCGGCATCAGCGAACCGGGCGAGGGGCTGCAGCCGGCTTTTGTGGATCTCGACGGTGACGTCGATCTGGACTTGCTCATTGGACGCAGCGGCGATTTGGTCTGGTATCGTAACGACGGCCCGCCGACCGATCCCACCTGGACGCGCGTTACCGACGGCTATATGGGTTTTGGCGGCAGTTCGGGTGTCAGCCTGGCCACCGGCGACTGGGATGGTGACGGGGATCAAGATCTCGTCACCGGCGAACACTGGGGTATTCTGCGCTTCTTTCGCAACGACGGCCCGCCGGCCTGGACCGAGCAAGCCTTTTCCTTGCCCCTCGACCTGGCGGGCGACAGCGCCCCAGCCCTGGCCGATTGGGACGACGATGGTGACCAGGACTTGCTCATCGGTCAGGTTCACGGCCAGGTTCACCAGTATACCAACGCCGGCGCCGCGACCGAACCGGATTGGCAGGCCGACGGCATCCTCCTGACTCTGCCGTGGACCGATCATCCCCATGCTTTCCCGACGTTGGCCGACGTGGATGGCGACGGCGACTTTGACCTGTTCATCGGCGAGGGGGGCTGGCAGGGGCCTGGTGCAGGGGGCAATATCCACTACTACCGCAATGACGGCACGCCCTCGTCGCCCGACTGGACACTGGTTACTGACAACTGGCTCGGCTTGGATGTGGGCGGTTGGAGCACGCCCACCTTTGTCGACATTGACGCCGACGGCGACCTGGACCTCTTTGTCGGGGACGAGGCGGGCACGGTGACCTTTGTGGAGAATACCAGTTCGGCGGCGCTCACTGCCAGCGGCACGCCGACGGCGCCCGCCTGGGCCGCGCCGGTGCAGCCCTACGCCGATTTGCACCTGGGTGCCTACAGCGCCCCGGCTTTCTTCGACCTGGACCAGGATGGCGACCTGGACATGCTCGTCGGCCTGGAGAGCGGATCGCTGGCCTATGTGCGCAACACCGGGACGCCGAGCGTACCCGCCTGGGAACTCGTCACCATGACGTACCCTGGGATTGATATCGGCGGACACGCCGTTCCGACTGCAGCGGATCTCAACGGCGACGCCAAGCCCGATCTGCTCCTCGGCGACGGCCACGGCGGCTTGAACCTCTATCTCTACGAAGGGACCGGTACGCCTCCGGACACAGGCGACACGTATGCACCTGGCGATCCGTTTCAGCTTGAGGGCACGATGAGTCTCTACAGTCCGGCCATTACTGCCACCACAGACGTGAGCGCAATTCGCGTGGATGGCTGGTTGCACTTGATGATGCTGTTCAACCAGGAAGGACGGTCCCTGGCCGCCGAGAACTATTTCATGTCCACCATGCTTACGCCGACTGGCTTCCCCATTCAGCGTGTTGAGCGGTCCAGTATTGGATTAGAGACCCATCTTGTTGCTGAGAATTTGCACTATGTCGGTGGACATGTCGTCGAAGGCGACCTGAATGCCACCGTGCAGCTGCCCGAGGATCTGCCGGCGGGTATCTACCGGCCCACGATCTGGTTCGATTTCACAGGCGTGCCGACCAGCACCCAATGGCTGGCCGCTAACGTGGTACGTCACACGTTTTATCCTGCGGAGAGTGCCCTGCCGCCGATCACTGTAGGGCAAGTTTCAGATCTGCCCCATTTTCCCTGGCGCTTGCTGATGGATGACTTTGTGCAGGGCACGCGAGGCACAGGCGCTCGCGAGGACCAGGGGACTTTCGAGGTCGCTTCCCAGATCATCTCTCAGGGCGCGCCGTACTATGTGCCGCCGGTGGATGAGCGCAGTGGGGGTACAAGTATCACCTACCGGTTGGAGCCGTTTCTGCCGACGATCTCCTTTACGGATCGGCGCATGCCCACTCCGCCACTCCTCCCTTTCGACTTGCCGGGCGGGGAGCTCCGGGTCCTGATCGAGGAGCCCGATGGGACTGTGCGAGACTTGGGGACGAAAGCCTTTGCCCAATCCTTCAATCGCACCAAGACTACCCGCGCCGGACATGATCTCAATGACGGCACAGTCCAACTGGATGATGTCTATTCGCTCAAAGCGGCCTCCGACCGCTTCCGTGTCACGTTTGAGCAATACGGCCACCATGTCATCACCATGACGGGCGAGGTAGAGGACCTCTGGGGCAATACGTACACTGGCGGCGGCACCTATGACCTGTGGATCGCTCATCCGCTGGACGTGGACCCCGGCGTCTTGCCCGGCACTCCCCTGGCTGTGGGAGATGCCTTTAATCCCTCGTTGCAATTCTACCCTCGCGTCCCAGCGACCGTCACCCTCACCCTGACCCTCTACCCTAACTCGGACGCCGCCCAGGCCGAGGTCCACACCCTGACCGGCGCCGCCAACCGCTTCGGCCACTTGAGCATATCCAACCCCCAGGATCCAATATCCCTTTCTCATCCCGGCGAATACCGTGTGGACCTAACGGCCGTCTACACTGACATGGCCTCATCGCAGGTGTATATGGCCGCGATGACTTGGGGAGGCGTGGTCATGACTCCCGAGGGCGAGGCTGACTTGATAGCCCACGGGCGTCGGGGCTTGGATAGCCTAGCATACATCCCCAACCACTGGTTTGTGTCCAGCCGCGATTTGACCATACCTGAAGGCGCCATTTCACACACCTATAACCCTTATTACAACGGCGACATCCTGTGGAGCCGGATGCTGGATGGCGCGTACGGCGGCGACTCGCTTCTGCTGGGAGCTAGCGTGCAGGACACGGTCGGCGCTGTCGAAGCGGCCATCGAGGCCCGTGCCGCGCGCATGAATCCGGGGCTTGCCCCTCCCGGCACATTCGAGGACCGGGTTGCGGTGGGCGAGCTCCCTCTTTTTACTAGCACCCAGTCCGGCCGGTCCCCCCAGTTTGTTCTGGGACAGACCGGGCAAACGATACCCGACGATGTGGATCAGATCGCCTACAGCTATCGCTCCTCGCAGCGGCCCGGTGTGCGCGTCCGCGAACTGGTCGCCGAAGATGCCCAGACCGGCGGGTATTGGCGGCTGGATACCCTGTATGACGATCAATTGAGCGTTGGCATCTTGGGCGACCGACCGAACGATTTCAAGTTTCAATACATCGGCGCTGTCTATCGCGATCTCGCCGATGCCGGACCATCCTCTGGATGCAGGGACTGCGCGGGATGGCGAGACACCGGTCGTAATGAGTACCTGGGTCAGGGCAGCGGCTGGATCTTTATCCCCGACGATGATCCGACCGGCAGCCGGGTGATGCCACCCTTTGCCGGCTTTGGCGGTTGGACGTCCGAGGGCGGGCCTCTGTTGACCCTCAAGGGCCAGGACATACACATCTTTATCCTGCCCACCGGCATCCGTCCCGGCGCGGTGCTGGAGGTCGGCGATACATTCCGCTTTGCCGGTCACATCATGCCCACTCTTAACAGCAGCGTCACCGTGACCGTCACTGCCCCCAGCGGTGCGCAACACTTTGTCGAGGGGCAAGCGAACCGGATCGGCTACTTTTACAACCCCGGCGACAACCTGACCGTGACCGAACCGGGGCTGTGGTCGGCCGACGTTCGCGTCTGGCACGAGGGCCCATGCTCCGGCGGGACGGTCACCTGTGCTTTCGATCCATCGCAGCCCTGTCCCAGCGGCGACGTGCTGGGCAGCGATGATGGGCGTTACTGGTTCTACGTCGTGCCGGCCGGTAGCCCACGCCTGGATGTATCCGCGCCGTCGCCCGGCTTTTTGGAATTCGACAGCGAGGTGACGCCGATCATCATCACTGGGACGGTGCCCGCTGGTCTCAGCGGGACAGCCGTGGATTATACTCTCTCGATGCCCGGCTACATCTTGGATCACGGTCAGGCGGCTATCCAGGGCGACACCTACGAGATTGTGTTCGATCCGGTTGCGTTGCACGCCGAGTTCCCCAACTTGGATCTGGAGGGCCGCGACGAGCCCGGCCGCCCTGGTCTGGCCGATACCTTTGCTGTCGGCTTGCTGCTGCACGGCCAGTCGGCCCAGGGCGCGGTCTACCGGGCCAATACGATTACCATTCAGGGCGAGCAGGTGTTCGTCGGGGAGACGCCGGTGGGCTTTTACCTGCCCCTTATTGTGAGGGGCTCCTAGTGTGTGCGAAGCGGCGCTGAAGCGCCTACTACGAACGATGAGCGGGCTCGTAGGGCGCGTGAAGCGGCGCTCAAGCGCTTACTACGAACGATCGGGCTCGTGGGGCGCGCGAAACGGCGCTGAAGCGCTTACTACGAACGATGAGCGGGCTCGTGGGGCGCGCGAAACGGCGCTGAAGCGCTTACTACGAACGATGAGCGGGCTCGTGGGGCGCGTGAAGCGGCGCTGAAGCGCTTACTACGAACGATCGGGCTCCTAGTGCGTGCGAAGCGGCGCTGAAGCGCTTACTACGAACGATGAGCGGGCTCGTGGGGCGCGCGAAACGGCGCTGAAGCGCTTACTACGAACGATGAGCGGGCTCGTGGGGCGTGCGAAGCGGCGCTGAAGCGCCTACTACGAACGATGAGCGGGCTCGTGGGGCGTGCGAAGCGGCGCTGAAGCGCCTACTACGAACGATAAGTGGGCTTGTAGTGCGCGCTTCAGCGCGCTGTCAATGAGCACAGAAACACGGAGGATTTCGGCCATGTACGAATATCGCAGACTCAACTTGGAACAGCGACAGGAGATCGTCCAGCAACGGCTGGCCTTGGGCTACCCACCTCACTCGCCACCCCACCCGATACGCGATCAACGCTTCTATTTGCTGACAGTGACTTGTTACGAACACGTGTGCCACATGCATTTTCAATCGCGTCGGCAAGAGGTGTTGGATGCGTTGTTCGAGCAGTTTACCGTGCTTGGTATGGATATCCGCGCTTGGGTGGTCTTGTCCAATCACTATCATCTTCTCGTGCAGGTGATTGATTTTGATGCCCTTGGTGGTATCTTTCGGTCAGTGCATGGGCCGACCGCGCGCCAATGGAACTTGGAGGACGACGCGCTGGGGCGCAAGGTGTGGTATCGTTTTGCGGATCGCGCTATTCGTTCCGAGGGACACTACTACACGACGCTCAACTACATCCATTACAATCCCGTCAAGCACGGTGGGGTGCAGTCGCCTTATGATTGGGCGGAAAGCAGCGTGCATTGGTACCGGGAACACCATGGCCGTGACTGGCTTCGAGACCTGTGGGTGCGGTATCCTCTTCGAGATTATGGCCGGGGATGGGACGATTTCTAGATCGAATCTGTTCGTAGGGCGCGTGAAGCGGCGCTGAAGCGCCTACTGCGAACGATCGGGCTCGTGGGGCGTGCGAAACGGCGCTGAAGCGCTTACTACGAACGATGAGCGGGCTCGTGGGGCGCGTGA